>NC_014934.1:3971786-4277308 GCF_000186265.1 Cellulophaga algicola DSM 14237 | reverse complement strand
ATTCCTATGGGAGGTCCTTTTTTAATGGCACCAATGATTGGGCATGATTCTATGAACTTTTTTGGGAGTACAACGGTGAATGCTGAAGATAATTATTTCTCTCCTTCTGGTCATATGTTGATGACCTGTAGTGATATTGGTATGCCACTATCGCTAACACCTGGAAAAAAGATGAGACCAATACCTAGCATGTATTTACCTACCTCAATGACCATACCCTTACCTATGGGGAAAACGGTAATGCTTGGCGGTCCCTATGCACCAGATCTTATGGGGTTATTAATGGGACTAGTTATGAGTTATGGCTTTGGTTCAATTATGAAATTAGGCGGTAAAGCCTTAAAAAAATTCAATCATTCCGTTTTAAAAAAGTTTGATGCCACAGAAGGCTTAAGCAAAAAATTCTGTAAAATGGGCTTTGAGCCTGTAGATTTGGTAACAGGGCGTATGGTATATGATGGGGAAGATTTTATTATTCCTGGCCCAATACCTATACAATGGGAACGTAATTGGTATTCAGACTCTGATTATAAAGGACTTATGGGACATGGTTTTCATAGCAATTATGATCTTTCTCTGCATGTAGTTCAAGAAGAACAAACTTTGGTTTTAAGACTTCCAGATGGGCGCATTACCGCCTTACCAATGTTGCATATTCCTGAAGAAGAATATTACCACCGGGAAGAAAAACTTACACTGCGTTATATTGATACATACACTTATGAGATAGTAGATAAGAACAGCGGTTTAACCTACACTTATAAAAAGCATACTCCTGCCCTATTTAAGCCAACGGAAATTAGTAATACAGATGGTTTTAAGTTGCAATTAGAGTATAATAGTGCCAACGCACTTACTACTATAATTGATGGTATAGGCAGAGTTGTAGCCTTAAAATTAGACCAATACAACCGTGTAACCAATATACAAGTTACCCATAACCAAAAAGTAAGACAATTAATCTCCTATGGTTACAATAAAGAAGGTGATTTAATTAGAATTACTGATGCTTTGGACCAACATACGCTTATGGAGTATGAAAACCATCTAATGCTCAAAAAAACCGATAGAAATGGACAAGCATTTTATTGGAAATACGATGGTAACAAAACAGGTGCAAAATGTATCGAAACTTGGGGAGATGGTGCTATTCTTTCTGGGACTTTGGAATATAAAAAAGGGCATAATATTATAACCAATTCTTTAGGTCATAAAACCCTCTACTATTTTAATGAGCTAAATTTATGTACCCAAGTTACAGACCCTTTGGGAGGCAATATTTTTCATGAATATACTGCATTTATGGAGCCTTATCGCGATATTGATGAAGAAGGGAATAGTACCGGCTATAGTTACGATGCTCAAGGAAATCTTACCAGTATTCATCAGCCAGATGGGGCTGTAGTTACTTTTGTTTATGATGAAAAAGATAGATTAGTACTTACCAAATATCCTGTAGGCGGCGCCGTAGTCCGCTCCTATAAAAAAGATAAATTACATGCTGTAATTGGTACTGATGGTGGGGTCACCTCATTTGATTATAATGACAAAGGATTAATTAAAGAAGTGCGAGATAATGCCGGAAATATTTCAGAGTTAGTCTATGACGATGATTATAATTTAGCACAAATGTATCTGCCCAATGAAGCAGTTGCCGAGTGGGAATATGATGTATGGGGACGCTGTATAAAAACAAAAAATGCCGCAGGCCATGAAGAAAGTTTTATTTATGATGAGTTAGACCGCGTACGGCAAGTGGTAGAGCCAGATCAAAATCAGATTTTATTCAAATACAATGCCTATGATGAAGTTACAGAAATGCACCAACGCAATGGCAAGATAAAGTTTGAGTACACTCCTATGGGGAGTTTAAAAATGCGGGAAGAACGGGGCAGAAAAGTATTTTTTAATTATGATACCGAAGAGCAATTACGGTATATAGATAATGAACATGGTGAACGTTACCGTTTTAAGCGTAATAGCAATGGTGCTATTGTACAAGAAATTGGTTTTGATGGCTTAACTAGGTATTATCAACGAGACCGTGCAGGTAAAGTGCAACGTGTAAACAGGCCTCAAGGCAGGTTTACCGATTATGAATATGACAATAACGGACGAATTACCCGTGCCGAACATAGTGATGGTACCTGGGAAACCTATAGCTACAACCAAAACGGTCAATTAATTGAAGCGGTAAACCTGCACACAAAAGTACAATTTATACGCAATGCCAGCGGCGCAGTCATTGCTGAATACCAAGATGGGCATTTGTTAAAAAGCAGCTATGATAAATTAGGAAACCGTACTAAAATAACCAGTAGCCTTGGTGCAGAAATAGACTTATTAAGAGATAGAACGGGGCAGATAGAAACAATGAATGCACAAGTGCAATCAGATGAAACTAGTGCTGTAGAGCAGAAGGCTATAAAAGCTAATCCTTGGACTGCTAATTTTGCTTACAACTCTATTGGTATGGAGGTAGAACGGGTATTACCTGGTGGAATCGTTGCTTCAAAAAAGTATGATGAAGCCGGCAGACCTATACAACATACGGTGACCCGTGGGCGTAATGAAATGCGCTACCGAACCTATAAATGGAATGCTAATGATAGGCTAACCAAAATGGTGAATGAACTTACGGAAGGAATTGTTACCTATAGTTATGATAATTTTGGAAGTTTAGCTGCTTGCAAATATGAAAATCATGATATTGATTACAAATTACCTGATGAAGTAGGTAATTTGTACCGTATCAAAGGGCAGAATGACCGTAAATACAATGCAGGAGGGCAATTAGCAGAAGCCAATGGTGTAAAATATACCTATGATGAAGAAGGGAATTTAACCCGTAAAATTACTGCAAAAGGAGATTGGAATTACGAGTGGTATGGCAACGGAATGCTAAAAGCAGTAGAACGCCCAGACCAAAGAACCATTAGTTTTGAGTATGATGCCTTAGGCAGGCGAACCGCAAAAATTGACCAACCTAAATTTGGCAGTCAAGGGACAATTACCCGTTTTATTTGGGATGGCAGTGTACCCTTGCATGAATGGAACTATGAGCTAAAAAACAGACCTGAATTAGTTGTTGATGAATTTGGGTTGTTAACCCAAAGTACCCCTGAACCCATTGATAATTTAATTACATGGGTCTTTGATGAAAACACCTTTAAACCCTCTGCTAAAATTACAGCAGAAGATACCTACTCTATTATTACAGATTACTTAGGTACACCTGTAGAAATGTATGATAGTAAAGGTGAAAAAACGTGGCAGGTAGAATATGATATTTACGGAAAAGTTCGTAAACTTGTAACGGGTTCATTGGCCGATTGCCCTTTTAGGTATCAGGGGCAGTATGAAGATGTAGAGACTGAGTTGTATTATAATAGGTTTAGATACTACTCACCAGATACGGGAACTTATATCTCTCAAGACCCGATTGGGTTGGCTTCGGGAGAACCTAACTTCTACGCTTATGTACCCGATGTAAATTCAATGATTGATGTTTTTGGATTAAGTTATGGAGATTTAGGCAAACTTAACAGCAAATTAAGTGCGTTAGAAAAAGCTTCATCAAACGCAGCTAATACGCGAGTATTACCTGACGGAAGAACACGTTATTATGGAGCAGAAAGAGCATCTCGTACTCCTGGACCTACAAGAGGAGCGTCTTATGTTACTGAATATGATCCAAAAACAGGAAATGTTCGTTCTTGGATGGAAAGTTATGACCATTCAGGAAAAGTCAATAGAGTTCACCCAAAAATGGTTAATGGAGTTCAAGTCGACTTACCACATTATCCACCAACGAAAGCTGATATAGATGCAGGAAAAGCAACACCTTCAGGAAAAGCAATAAAAGGATGTCATTAGAAAAAGAAATTAAAGAAGAGTTTATAAAAGGATTGAAATTAATAGTTAAACAAGGGTATAATCCAGAAATAGCTACCAAATATGCTTTTGATTTTTATTTAAAAAATAAAATAACAGATAAAATATTATATGAAGTGGTTGAAGATATTATGATAATTGATTCAGGACCCGAATTTATATTAACCGAAAAAGAACTAATCACTTTGGTAAAAGAGAAATTAAATATAAATATTTCAAGTGTAATCGATTAGAATAGTTGATATTAAAAATACAAAGCATAAAAAAGCCATAATGTAAATATTGTGGCTTTTTTTGCCAGCTGGCGCATGGCAAATAAAGGCGAAAAAACGTGGCAGGTAGAATATGATATTTACGGAAAAGTTCGTAAACTTGTAACGGGTTCTTTGGCAGATTGCCCTTTCCGTTATCATGGGCAGTATGCGGCCAAACGTTAAAAAATTTTCTAGTAGACAATTTTAGTGAGGAGCGAGATGGAGCGCTGGAAAGACGGGACTCTATTATAACAGGTTTAGGTATTATTCACCTGATACTGGAACTTATATAAGTCAAGACCCGATTGGTCTGGCTGGAAGTAACCCGAATTTTTACGCATATACACATGATTCTAATAGTTGGGTTGATCCTTTTGGACTAACAGAATGTAAATTGTCAAAAGGTGATAAAGACAAACTAATGGATATGTTCAGTGATGTTGGTATAAAAAACCCCCATTTTCATCATATTGTTAGAGAAATGGCTCCTTCTACATGGGCTCCTAAATTCAGGAAATATATTCTTGATTCTCAAGATATTATTAAGAAAGCAGGTGTCGATTTAAATACTGATATACGAAACTTTACTAGAGCGGCTAATGGAGATGGAGCTCATACAAAAAAAGCAGCAAAGTATGTTTATGATCAACTTTCAAATAGTAAAGATGTTGTAAAGACTATGGGAGAACTTGCAGAAAAAATGAATAAAGGTATATTCTTTTGATAAAACTATAAAAAAAAATATGAAATTGGATTTAGAAAAGCTTAGAGAACAAATTGAAGTTGCAGTGAAAAATGCATTTTTAATAATTATTGAAAAAGAAAAAGATATTTATTCTTTCGCTCTTTATAGTGATGAAAATTGTGAAACCTTATCTGTTGAATCTAATACTTTAGAGTATTTGAAAAAAGCTAAAATAGATAATGAAGAAGAAGATTCAGATCATTATTCAAAATATTCTCTAGAAGAATGGGATTATTCTATTACTAAAGATATAAACACATTTTCTGATATTAATAAGTTACTAAAAGAACATTTTAATTTAATTTCATTTGAAAATAAAAAAGAGGAAAAAATATTCTTGAAATTTCAAACTTCTTTTTATGATGTTTGTGTTGAAGTATTGAGTAAATTGAAGAGTGAAGGTTTTTTCAAAGAAAAGCTTGGAAAAGAAATTTTTATTACGTTCGGTGTTACTGAGTATGAATTTGAAAGTTCAAAACAAAGAGAGATTGTCAAAACTCTAAATGATAATAAATATGCAGAAGAGTATTTAAATTGGATGAATACTTTATGATTTTTCATTATAAGTTCCAAATGCTAAAAACTTATATGAGCAGATAAGAAAAATCGCCGCTAGTGCTAGTTTGTAACTAGTACCGATTTCGAGTAAGCAAACAAGATAAAAAGTAAAGAGCCACAATTAAAACGTTGTGGTTTTTTTATTGGATAAATTCCTATTTAGTTTTAGTAGGATAATATAATTTATAGTTACAATACAAAAACCCCGCAGCACATAAACAAAGTATTAAAACTTTAGCTATTGCTATATTAATTTTGTCACCATTTAAAATAGATAAAGTAAACCCTAAAGAGGATAAAATTATAAAACAAGGCGTAAGTATAAAAATAGGTCCTATTCCAAAAGTTTTGCTGTACAAAGGTTTTAAGGACAATACGAGGATGTAGAAATTGGGCTCTATTATAATAGGTTTAGGTATTATTCACCTGATAGTGGAACTTATATAAGTCAAGACCCGATTGGTTTAAATGGTAACAATCCTAATTTTTATGGGTATACACATGATAATAATGTATTTACTGATCCATTTGGATTAGCAGGAAATCCAATCCTTTTTGGTAGCGAATTTTGGAAATCTGTTGGAGAAATATCTAGCAAAACTAAACTTCGAGTTAAAGGAGCTGATGTTTTTGAAATTAAAGGAAAGCCTAAACTTGATTGGCTAAAGAAAGGTGATTTATTCCATTTAGACACATTACATTTAGATGAGATAGAAGTCTACAATAAATCTAAAAAACACAAAGGAGTTTTTGATTTAGATGGAAATAAAATTGGAGATGCAATTAAAGGAAGAACTTGTAAATAAAATAATGAAAACAAATTTCGAACAATTAGAAATTGATATTAATAAGAAAGTTTCTACAAGAGGAAAAGAATCATTTATCTTCAAGTTAGATAAGTTGAACACTTTTGATACGGTTGATTTTGACAAAATTATAAATGATTTATATTTACTAAATCTTAAATATAAAGAAAATGGAAAAACCGAGTTCTATATAGAGTTATTGAAAAAAGTAACTCTCTTTTTTCAGCATATTCTCTTTTTATTTTATTGTCACTACAATGACAGTGATAATTATAAAATATCCAACATATCTGACATAGAGGATTTAACAAATATTTATCAGAAAATAAGACAAATATCAAGTGAAATCATATGGTAATCCAGCTCTACGAAATTTGTAACTTTATAATTACATTTAAAAATAATGAGGCACGGTTTTAAAAAATACTTTTTTTTCTGCTCAATAACTTCGTTTTTAGAGCCCCGCTAACGCTCATTCAATGTCATTAAGTTAAGGAGTTTTCAAATTGTATCTTTCTGATTTTTAGTTATTCTAGTTTTTATTCTTGATCGATATTTTCTCCTTCTAGCGCTCGTTTGTAACTAGTACCTTATGTAGTAAGTCCTAAAAAACTAGGCAGGCGAACCGCAAAAATTGATCAACCTAAATTTGGCAGTCAAGGTACAATTACCCGTTTTATTTGGGATGGCAATGTACCCTTGCATGAATGGAACTACCAACTAAAAAACAGACCTGAATTAGTTGTTGATGAATTTGGGTTACTGAGCACAAGCAAGCCAGAACCCATTGAAAATTTAATTACATGGTTTTTTGAAGAAAACACCTTTAAACCTTTAGCTAAAATTACACAAGAAAACACCTACTCTATTATTACAGATTACTTAGGGACACCTGTAGAAATGTATGATAGTAAAGGTGAAAAAACTTGGCAAGTTGAATATGATATTTACGGAAAAGTACGTAAACTTGTAACAGGTTCATTGGCTGATTGCCCTTTTAGGTATCAAGGACAGTACGAGGATATAGAAACTGGGTTGTGCTATAACCGTTTTAGATACTATTCTCCTGATAGCGGTACTTATATAAGTCAAGACCCAATTGGATTGGCAGGTGGAATGCCGAATATGTATAGCTATGTTAGTGATTCTAACGCTTATATAGATAAATTTGGATTATATTCAGATTTATTAGGTTCTGGAATGGGGCATCATTTAATGCCAAGAAGTATCGCGAAAAGCCTTGGGATTGGTGAACTTTCTCCTAATAATGCTTTAGCTTGGTATCCAAATAATGGAGCTGGAACAGCAGATTTACATAAACAAATGCATAGGAATTTAATAAATGAAGGAATCCCTTTTCATGGTTCAAAATTTAAAGGAACATCTGATGAGTTTTTTGAAGCAGCTAAAAAAGCATATAAAGATATAGATACTAAAGGGTTTATGAAAATACCAGGGACTGACAACAAGTTACTTAAAAACGTAACTCCACTTGAAGGAATAGAAAAGTTACAGGATTTACATAAAAAAGGAAAAATACCATGCAAATAGATGATATAAAAGAGAGAAAACTGGAAGTAAGTGATTATGGGATTTATCTATTATCACCCCAAAAAGTAGTTTCTTTTTTTAAAAAGAATAAAAATAAAAGTAAAAAATTTCTCAATTATTTTCAAAAGAATCAAAAAAATTATATAGAATCTCTTAAAGAGGGCGTTTGGTTACCCATATTGCCAATTGACTCAATAGAGTATCTTATTAAACTGAATGAAAAGTTTAATGATGATTGGATTGAATTATTTGAAATTAATAATTTTAATATTGAAATAGAAGATGATAATAATTTATGGATAGGCTCTTTAAGTAACTTACATACTTGGTGTATGGAAGATTATGATAGTTCTAAAGATTTTAATTCTTATGAGACGTTAGATGATGAGACACTTTATTCTTCATTTAGATTTAACATTCCCAAAGGAAAATACTTAGTAAATATAAAAGGATATAAGCGTAAAGAAAAACTGGAATATCCTGAAGCTAATTTTGGTTTTTTATTTGAATTAAATGAAGTTGAAAATTTTGATGGTTTTAAAGATCCAAGAGAAGATGAAAAATATAGTTTTAATATTGCTCAAATGTAATGCGGTATGAAATGGGTTTTAATAATATTCTTAAAAGCAACCATTTTGGTTGCTTTTTCTGTTCAAACACCAACTAGCACAAGGTAAAGAGGTCAAAAACTAGCCAAACAAAATAAAATATTTACGGAAAAGTACGTAAACTTGTAACGAGTTCTTTGGCAGATTGCCCTTTCCGTTATCATGGGCAGTATGCGGCCAAACGTTAAAAAATTGTCTAATAGACAATTTTAGTGAGGAGCGAGATGGAGCGCTGGAAAGACGGGGTTGTACTACAATAGATTTAGGTATTATTCACCTGATAGTGGGATGTATATTTCCCAAGACCCTTTAGGTCTAGAAAGTACCAATCCAAATATATACGCATACGTACACGATTCTAACTCATTTATTGACCCTTTTGAATTAAAAGAACTATACGCTTTATTGGCAAAAAAAGATGGTTGGTATCCAGTTATGGAATGGGGTAAGAAACAGCCAATTGGAGAAATGTTTTTGAAAAAAGGGGATTTATGGAAAATAGGAGAAACAAAAAATTCATTAACAAGATATTCAGGAAAATGGCTAGATAAAATGGGCCTAGATAAAGGTGCTAAAAAAGCATTACAAGCTCTTGAAAGAATGAAGTTAAAGGGCTACCTCGCTTGGAAAGGATTTTTACCACCAGGAAATAAAGCTTGTCATTAAAAGAATTATTATGAGAATATCCATAGTTTGCGATACATACCTTGATTATATTATTGAATTAAGAGATGAACTTGAAGTTGTTTGGGATAAAATAAATGAGAAATATAAAAATATTAAAGAACCAAATACAATCGGTTTTGCTTTTAGATGTTTACCCGATGAAATTGGGCGTAAAACATTTAGAAGATTTGATAAAGATGATGCCTATTTGACTTTAGACATAGCCACAAGTTATGAAAAATATAAAAAGATGTATAAGACAGAAATACGTCACGATTTAGGTTATACTTTTTATAATTATTTAGAAGAATCTTTAAAAAAATACAAGTTCAAAGAAATTAACACCAAGGAATTATTATCAGATATAAAAAATTGGTGTAATGAAATTGGTTGGTTAGAAGAAGAAGTCGATTATTCAAAAGATTTAGATTATCCTGAATAAAAAAGTTATAATTATTTGAGTTTTGAAAATTTGTAATGGTTAGAAATGAAAGGTAATAGCACACGCTAGCGTTAGTATCTTTTAAGAACAACAATGAAAGCTATCTAAACTTAGATAGCTTTTGTATTTTTATACACCAACTGGCGCGAGCTAAAGAGGTAAAAAACTTGCTAAGCAAAATAACATATTTACGGAAAAGTTCGTAAACTTGTAACAGGTTCTTTGGCAGATTGCCCATTTAGATATCAAGGACAATATGCGGCCAACATTAAAAACTTGTCTAGTAGACAATTTTAGTGAGGAGCGAGATGGAGCGCTGGAAAGACGGGGTTGTATTATAATAGGTTTAGGTATTATTCGCCTGATACGGGAACCTACCTATCAAAAGACCCAATCGGGCTAAATAGTAGAGAATATAACTTATACGCCTACGTCTCTGATACTAATTCAATCATTGACCCATTTGGTTTAGATTGGAATTATGTTTTATCAAATAATGGAACTCCTTATTATCACGGTAGAGCTTCTGACAATGCTTCTATGCAAGATGTTGCTAATAGACATTCTAAAACAACAGGAACGGATGGTGCAAGATTTGGAGAAGGAGATACTATGCAAAGAAAGACAGGCGTTGGAACTGACCCAAATGCAGTAAGAGGTATTGAGCAAAGAGGTATTGCTGAAAATGATTTACTAGGCAGAGGAAGTGATAAAGCAAGAGGCAATAAAATTAATGGTATATCTGAAGCTAAACAAGGAAAAGCAAAAGGTCAACTTCGATTAAACTCAGCAGATGATATTTTAAATGGCAAAAAAGTTAGTGAGTTACCAACTTTAGATGAATTAAAATTTAAAGGAGGTTGTAAAGGATGATGAATTTGGAAAAAGAAAATCTAACGCACAATGAACTAATTGAGCGAATTTTTATAGAATATAGAGAAAGTGATAAAGCAAAATATACTTCACTATTTCTATCCAGCTTTAGTAATAATAAATTAAGTCATAGAAGTGGTTTAGCAGTATTTTCGATAATGCAAAGTTTTCCCAAACATTCTTTTACTATAAGCGAAGACTCAACTCCAAATAAGCAATTATTTGATAAAATGAGCGATGAAGATAAGGAATTTGTAATAAGTCGAATGCCTTGTAAATATTGTGCTTCACTTAAACAAGTAAACTACAGAAAAGATTTTATTCTAGGTTGTTTTTTGGAAATAGGAGGGTTAATAGGCACTGATATTCAAAACTATTATTGTTATTTATCAGAAGCAAATAAATTAAAAGTAACTCAACCGACTGAATCTGATTTTAGAATTTTTTCTGAAATTCTTACTATTCTCTTAGAAGCAGATGAAAAAGATACAGTAAAAAAAACGCTTCAATCAAAAATAGACAAAATCAAAGGTTTTAAGTCAAATGCAGAGCAAAGACAAGCTTTATTAGAAACTTTAGGTTATTCAAGTATTTTAGAAACGGACGAGCATAAAGGCTTTCTTGAGTATTATACCAATTTTGCATCTGCTCCTAAAAAAACACACAGTTCCGATTGGAATTATCCAGTAGATTTTTGGCTAGGAAAAGACGGAATAAACAAAGAAGCTTTTAAATTTTGGTTTGGGGAATATTCTCAATTAGAAAAGTTTTGGAAATAAAGCAAAAGGGAAACTTAATAATAGACTCCTTCAAATCAATATGGATAAAAGCTCCATTAAATTAAAGTGTAAATAAATCATGCAGAAATTAATTGATAAAGCATTATGGTTACAAAGACGCAATAAATGATGATCTATGTAATAATGATTTTAATAGGAAATATAAAAATTTCACAGATAAAGATACTCTTAAAAATCATTCAGATATAATTTATGTTGTATTAAATGGTAATCCTAATTGTACACATATAAAGGCGAAAAATCTTTTATTTAAAAAAAACGAAGAATGTTGGAAGTATTTTGAACGTACAGCAGTTTTTTGGACGTATGGACATAATAGTGATAAATGGATAGACCATCTAAAAGGTGCTTATGAGTATGTTTTATATGTAGAACGGGAAGATTTAATTAAACTACTTTTTGAAAAATCATTATCATATTTAACAGATAAAGAGAGTTTATCTAACAAAGATTTTAAAAAGCAAAAAGTGTATGCTAGTACCCAATTGGTACATTTTCTAATTGAAAAATGGTTAGGAGATAACCCCTTAAAGGACTTAATTTCAAACTATGGGAATGGTTACGGTATTTATCAAAAATTATTTGATAATTGGAATGATTTTTCTAAAATTGAACCAAGCTATTGGGATAATCTTTGCGAATACCATTTAAAAGGCATTGGCTTACAGCGTGGCGAAAAATGGGAAAATGAAGAGTTTTAACAAGTGGCTTAATTCCAATGGAATTAATCAATTTATTCAAGGTGCGAAAAAGGTTGGGCTTAAATAACCCAACCATTGATAATGCTCTTTTTAGCACTAATATGGTAAAGATTCCTGTTATTCCAACAGGTTACAATGAGGATTTAGATTTAAACTAATTGACTTAACTGTAAAAACAAAGAAGAAATATACTTTTCAAGAGATTGAAGAGCACATAAAATCTGAAAATGGTAATGAAGTAAAAATTTTGGAATAATATTCAAATTGAAAAGAATGGAGACT
Organism: Cellulophaga algicola DSM 14237; assembly: GCF_000186265.1. Classification (NCBI taxonomy): domain Bacteria; kingdom Pseudomonadati; phylum Bacteroidota; class Flavobacteriia; order Flavobacteriales; family Flavobacteriaceae; genus Paracellulophaga; species Paracellulophaga algicola. The sequence continues at coordinate 4,265,128 of NC_014934.1, read as the reverse complement.
ACAATTTTAATAATATTATGGCTTTTCTTGCTCAAAAACCTTGTTTTTAAATAAAGCTATTAACGTTTACCCGTGATAGCGCTCGTTTGCAACGAGTGCCATACCGAGTAAGAAATAACAATACAAGCTATCTGAACATTTAGATAGCTTTTTTATTTCAAACACCAACTAGCACAAGCTTAAGAGGTCAAAAACTAGCCAAACAAAATAACATATTTACGGAAAAGTTCGTAAACTTGTAATAGGTTCATTGGCAGATTGCCCATTTCGTTATCAAGGACAATATGCGGCCAACATTAAAAATTTGTCTAGTAGACAATTTTAGTGAGGAGCGAGATGAAGCGCTGGCAAGACTGGGCTATATTATAATCGATTTAGGTATTACTCGCCCAATGAAGGGATTTATATATCTCAGGATCCGATTAGACTTGCTGGAAGTAATCCTAATTTTTATGCTTATACATTTGATAGTAATTCATTTATTGATCCTCTAGGTTTATCAAATGATCCTTTGGCATTGCTAGGCGGAGGTTTAGGTCAATAAGGCATAAACTCAGGTGATTCCGTACCTAGTAATTTTAAACAGAAATGGACAGACCCATCAGGAGTTAAATACGAGGTTTGAATACATCCAGCAAACCCAGCATATGCTGAGGGCGATATTTTTCGAGTTGGACGAAAAAGACCAGGTTTAGGTATAAATGGTCAAGGATTAGGGATGGACTATTTAGGTAAAAACGGTGTTTGGCATAATGAAAGCACTCTTAAGGAATTTAATAAACTTGGAGAAGTAAATCCAAATTTCAATGCTCAAGCTGCGGCAGATACGCACATGTCAAAACCAAGTGTCTGTCCTTAAAAACGAATAAATGCTACAAACTGTAATCGACGAAATTAATAGCTTTCTTAAAGTTCATTCTTGGTGTGATTTTGAAATAATTGAATTGAAGGGGAATTTGATGATTGGTGGAAAAACAAGTTTTGAAGATAGATATGATATTATAATCACGTTTGAAGATGTCTTCTTTATTCAATGTAATTATGAGTGGAAAACCGACACCGATTTAACCACATTTAGTATTCCAGACATAGAAGAAAGAAGAAAGGTTAATATTGATTTTTCAATAGAATCAGGCTATACGTTATTTAAAATAAATGCTGAAGAGATTAATCAGCCTTTTTATATTAGTTCAGTTGGAATTAAGATAAAATTACAATCCTAGATTTAGATAAAACTCAAAGCCAGCTCTGCGAAGTTTGTAACTTTCTAGCAGTATGAGTAAGCGATACATATTAAGAAAACAAAAGTAAAAAACCACAACGAAAGTTGTGGCTTTTTTTATGCGGTAAGTTTACTTTGTATATCTGCTTTAAAAACAAAAGCTTCAATGAGTTCTTTTACAATATTTTTTTTTCTCCCGCTAGCGCTCGTTTGTAACTAGTACCTTATGCAGTAAGTCCTAAAAAAAACTAGGCAGAAGAACTGCCAAAATATTAAAAGTCTCCCACACTGCTGCAAAAGCTGTAATAGCTAGCGCGATGGCTCTGGCTCGTGCCGATTAGGAGTAAGCGCATAGAATTAGAATAAAAAAGTTTAAAAATCCAAAGCTATAAATATCGTGTTTTTTTTGTGGGGTTATTCCCCTACTAGCGTCCATTTTAACGAGTGCCGTACCTAGCAAGTTTACAAAAAAATCAAACAGAAGACTCCTACTCCATTATCATAGACTAGTGTATATACCAGTAGATATCCCGTGTATATTAAAAAATACTAGTAGATTGGCCTATTCATGTGCTGTAGCCCTTCAATAATTGAACAACTCTATTCTTTTTTTTTGATTGTATAAAATTTAAAGAATTCTAATCGTTATTACTTTCCTCCTTAGAATCATTAATAATAACTACAGATTTTACTCGTTCTAATATTAATTATAATTTACATTAAAGTGAATATATTTGATTAATAGCTAATAATCTATAATTAACTCGGTAACTCATCGAATTATGGAGATAATTTTTGTTAAGCTCGTCGATTGTGTTTACATTAACGTTTTAAAATTCTACTGCCATGCCTAAAATGATTACCCCAGTGCTTATTATCGATGGAGAACGTTTTCTTCCTAAATCTGGTTATAAAGTTTCTATAGAACAGTCTATGGGCACGCACAGCTCTTTTAGTGTGGTATTTCAAACCAATGCTACCGAAGGCTATGGCGGAACTTTAATGAATAATTCAATCAGCTATTCTGGAAAGAAGATTTCTATAGGAGTTAATGATGGCGAATTAGAATATGTGGGAATCATTACATCGGTAGCCCTACAAAAAGGGATTGGCGCTTCGGGCGCTATTGTACTTTCAGGGCAAGGAGCTAGTATTTTACTCTCTCGCTCTGTACAATGCTTTAGCTATGAAGAAGGTTCTTCTTTTAGCCAAGTAGTGAGTGATACTTTTAATGGGCATTCTAAAGATCTTTTGAAAATGAGTATTGGTAACGGAACCAACATTCGTTTGCCGTATACCGTACAATATAACGAATCCGATTTTTCCTTCTTACAACGTATGTGTGCACGTTATGGCGTGTGGATGTATGACAACGGCAGAACCTTTTGTGTAGGCCGTACGGGAGATAAACAATTTAATGGGGTATACGGGCAAGATATTCAGACCTTTGGCCTCTCCACTACCCTACAGTCCCAAAATAGCGGCTTTACCTCTAAAGATTGGGTCAATGATAGTGAGCTAGAATCGGTTTCATCATCCTATAGTGCGCAAAGCGGACATATGTATGCAGGGAATGTAAAAAGAGAATCAGAAGGTTTATTTGCTAAGAAAGAAAACTACTCTTGGAATCACAACCAGAATGAATATAGCGGACAACAAGGTTTAGACCACGTAGCAAAAGTAGATACCTTATCTAAAGCCGCTAATATGATTATTGCCAACGGATCTTCAGAAATTGTAGGCTTGCGCGTAGGCGATAATTTAACCATTGAAGGCGTTAGTTTTTCTGATAAAACACGTAGAGATGCTTTTGGATCCTATATGGTTACCAAAGTAGCGCATCGTTTTGATCATAGTGGTAATTATGAGAATCATTTTGAAGGCGTACCCGAAGGCACAGAACACCCACATTACAGTGCGGTATTCGCAACCCCTTCTGCAGAAGAACAACGTGGTGTGGTGTTAGACAATAATGATCCTGATGGTTTAGGACGTATAAAAGTACAGTTTGGTTGGCAGCGTAGAATGGGCACCTCTACCCCATGGATAAAAATGAATACCCCATATGGCGGTAGCGGTAAAGGCTTTTACTTTATTCCTGAGCTAGACGAAGAGGTACTCGTAGGTTTTGAAAACAACAACCCAGAGAAACCCTATATATTGAGTGCTGGCTTTAATAGCAGTGCCAAAAGTGGTGTTGCTGATGCTGAAAACAATATAAAAGCCATCATGACCCGCAGCGGTCATATCATTGAACTAAATGATACGGATGGTGGAGAGATGATTACGATTAAGGATAAACATGAAAATGTCTTTCAGATTGATACAGTGAATAATGATGTTACCATTAATGCTAATAATAATGTAAATATCAATGCGGTAGAAAGTATAAAATTATCTGCTAAAAATATAGAATTAGACGCCATTGAAGATGTAATTGTACTCGCAGGTAAAAGTGTTAGTGCAAGTGCTTCTGAGAATTATAACATTCAAGCAAAAAACAAAAATGAGATTGTTGATGAATCGATCACTGTACGCTCAAAGTCTCAAGAAAATATTTCTGAAGAAATAAAGATGAGTAGTACTTCAAAAGATTTACTGCTATTTTCTCAAAAGTCTGTGGATATTCAAAGTAATGAAAAGGTTAAACTATTTTAAAGTATATAATATTAGTAATGGTATTAGGTTATATTTGATATTATATTTTGACTAGTATTAAATAGGCGATAAAAATTATTATACGAATTGAATAATTATTTAAAGTTGAATTATGATATCATTGTTCAGCTTTTTTTTAGATCTATGCTGTTCTCTTTAAAGTTAATCTTTTTGATGAATTTGTAATGAGTTAACATATTATTTGATAATTATGATTTTTTTGGTTAGATACTTCTTTACATTTTTTAGTTAAAAATTTGTGGACATAAACACTGATAATGTATTTAAAAATTATTGTTTCAATATTCCCTTAATTATTTAAGAAATTGCATTTTCATACGGGTCATTTTTTGTAGTCATACTATTATTGATGTTCATAAGAACAGTACTGTAACCGATGGGTTTCCCTAAAAATAGGACAGATAATAACTCGAATTTACTAACTTTAAATTCAAACTGTCACGATGAAAAACAGCAAATTTAGCGAGAGCCAGATTATTAATGCTCTTAAGGAGAACGAACAAGGAAGATGCGTAGGTAATTTATCTAGAGAATAGGGATTGATAAAAGCACTTTCTACTATAGGCGTAAGAAGTACGGAGGCATGGAACAACAGCAACTTAAGCGTTTAGAAGAGCTTGAAGAAGAAAACAATAAGCTCAAACAGATGTATGCCGATGTGAGTCTTGATAATAAAATGCTAAAGGACTTATTGTCAAAAAAATTCTAAAGCCTTCCGACAAGAGAGTTCGTGTAAAATATCTTATCAAAACGTTTGTAGTTCCTATCCTCCGTGCCTGTAAAGTTGTAGGCCTGAGTAGGTCGATGTGGTATTACCAAAGTAAGAAAGATGATAGCGCGGTTATTGATAAGCTAACAGCATTAGCGGAATCATACCTAACTAAAGGTTTTGATGAATATTATTACAAGATCCGTCATGAAGGCTCAAAATGAAACAGAAAACGAGTGTTACGTGTGTACCGTGAGATGAAACACTCTGTCTACGCCCAAAGCATAAAAAACGTTTGGTTAAAAGTATAAAACAACCTTTAGAAACACCTTTAACATTAAATGAGTGTTGGAGTATGGATTTTATGAGCGATGCCCTTACTGATGGTAGAAAGTTGTGTGTATTTAATGTTCTGGATGATTGTAACCGTGAAGTTCTAGCAATAGATGCAGGACTTTCTTATCCAGCGAGAGCCGTAATCGAAACATTGGATAATTTAAAAGACGAAATAGGAACACCTAAATATATGAGGTGCGATAATAGTCCGGAGTTTACCTCCAAGACTTTTATGAACTAATTTAAAAGAACTTTATAAAAATTAAATATACACAACCGGGAAAGCCAATGTAAAACGGATATATAGAACGTTTTAATCGTTTCTTTAGGTAGGATAGATTAGATGCTTATTATTTCAATGACATTTATCAACTTCAAAAGATAAGCGATAACTAGAGGGAGGATTACAATTTTAACCATCCTCATAAATCATTAGGCAATACATCTCCTAAAGAATTCATGCCCAGATTTGATCAAGAATTTAAATTCTTCATCAAATCTGGGCATGAATAATAATTATTTATCGAAATTAGAGGTGTCCTAAAAAGGGGAAGCCTACATCAGGACGAGATAAAAAAATAGCTGAGTTTTAAAACTCAGCTATTTTTTTATACTTTATAATGGAAACTACGGTAATTTATCGAATTTGTTCTAATTCTGTACTTCCCTCAGGCAGATGAACTAAGTATTTTATATATGACAGATTTAAATTATCATTCTCATCAACAGTAATTTGATTTAAACAAGACTGACCTTGCTCAATTTCATCGTTAAATACTAAACCTAATACTCTATTATTTCCATAAAATACAAGTTTATAGTCTAATATCTCAGCCATTGTAAAGTTTTCATTAGAGAATTCCTTTAAATATTTCTTTCTATTTTGTATTACTTTCTCTCTTTTAAAATAAAAGCTCTGCATAAGCTCATATCTCTGATTTAGCGAACTTCTTATGATAACATCTCCCTTGCGGTCTAACATTAATTGTCTGTACTCTGCATATTTTTGAAATACTTTTTTTTCTAAAGCAATGCTATCTTTAAGGTCAAACACTTTACTATTAGTCCAGCCTTTCAGTTTGAAGGGTACAGTGGCATTAAATGATAACTCTTTATGGATTTTTTTTTGCTCTGTAATATCCTTAATTTTTTCGTCAGATAATTTATATGTCAATATAATTTCAGGCTCTTCTAATATGCCATTAACCCAAGCAGTTTTTTGAACTTTTAATTTAAAATCTATATGCTCGGGATCTTCAAGAAACTCTTTTTGTTCAGTCTCTTCGCTATTATAACGTGGTTTAATAGTAATGGTTAGAGATTGTATTCCGCTTTGTAAAATAGATGAATTAGCCAAAAAAAGCATGCTTTTTGTAAATGGTGGACTTTGGACTGCCAAAGGCATATCATTTACTCTAATTTCATAAGAATAATAACTTTCAACCTCTATTTGATACTCAGGTTCATATTTGTAATTTTTTAATTTTTTTAAATTGGGATCATTATCTAATATATCGTTATTATCCATGCGTGATTTATTTTTTACTACATTATCATTTGTTTTTTGCCCGCAACTTACAAGAGTAAATAGTAAACTAATCAGTAATAGCTTCTTTTTCATTTTAATTTGTATTAAATTTTTTCATATACCAACGATAAGGGCTAGGTTCTCCCTCTTTGGGCCATTGTCCTTTTTCTAGAACTATCATTTCTCCTTCAACTTTATAATGGATACCTGACTGGGCTTTTGTTTCTGCAATTTTTACACCTCTAGTTTCAAGTTCTCTATCAGCTCCTTTCCAGTCTTCTTCAGAAGTACCGTTTATTATCTGTTTTGCTTTTTTATATTTATCTAGAGAAGCCTTTTTCTTTGTATCCGCTTTTTCAGTTTCCGCTTTAGAAACACCAAATTTGGCGGTGCCTTTAAAAATTAGTCCATCAAATTTAAAAATGGGTTCTAAATATATTCCGGTTTTATCTGCTTTAATTATAAAATCTATTCCTATTCCTATTTGACCTGTACCACTTAACTCTGCATATGCATCATATTGACCAAAACCTAAGATATTAGTAGACCCATTAACTTGAGTTTTTGCTGTTAAAACTCCAGCAATACTACCACCGACCTTAGCATCAGTACCCGTTTTTTGTATCATATTGTCTTCACTAGCAGTATTGATAATACCTTGTAATTTGATGTCAATTTTAGAAGTGATTACTAAATCAATATCAATATCGAAATTATCTCCTAATACATCATCTAAAACATCTAGAGTAGCAACTACAGCTAAAACCGCAGGGTGCTTTATTTTATATAATAATGCATAAATATCGTAAGTTATTTCGAAACCAAAGAGAGGATTAAAGTCTAAAACTGCTTTTATTTCAGTACCCACGGTTGGAATAATCACGTCTTCGGGTTGTTTAGCACTTAAACTAACTGATAATGCTATTGAAGGTGGGATAAAATTAAATGAGTATTTTTTTTTGGCTTTTTTTGATTTCTTTTTTTTTGATAAAATATCATCTAAACTTTTTAATCTATCTGATAATTTTCCCTCATCTTTAGGTGCTTTTTTGTTAGTATCCGAATCTTTCCCATTAAATATACCTTCAATTTTATCTTTTAATTTTACTAAAGTTTTTATAAAATCAACAACTTCTTCCGCTTCACTACTTAAATCAATTTTACCCTCTAAATCAAATTCAGCCATCATTGCAAAATCGCAACTAATTAATTCATTTTTTAGCGCATTTTTTGCAGAAAGTTCTTTTGCTTTATTTTTAGTTTTAGCTACTAAAGATAAGTTATTATCAGCCACATTAATTATATCTTCTTGCTCTTTATCTTTTCGATTTGCTTCATCCGGTACATTATAATATTTAGCACTTTCAATTACAGGTTTTAACTTAGCCCGTTCTTCTTCAGCTTCAATTTTTTTTAACTCCCACGTTTTATGGTAGATATTAGTAAGATCATTAAATTTACTTTTGGAATAGTTAAATCCTAGCTGTAATGTGCTTTTCGTGTCTGGATATACCTCAATCACAATATTTCTTTTTATGGCACAGCTATTAAAAGATAAAAAGTATTTTTGTATATTGCTTGTCAAAGTTGGTATCAAAGTTTCTGCAAAACCAGTTAGTAAATAAGAAGTACCACCTCGCGAATAATCATATACTAATTCTAATTCAAAATTTTCATAATCTGAAGTAATTATAATTGGTGGTCTACTTTTTTGAACAATTGACCATGCATCTCCTACTGAAATTTTTGATATTCCATTAGTTAGTGTTAGTGTACTCTTAGATTCTGGATTAGTCAATTTTTCAGAGTTGCCATTATATGATTTTATAGTGTTCCTTATATTTATATCATTTATAGCAACAAATTCATGAGACTCCTTAGTTTTATTATAAATACAATCATCAGTCTTTAATTTTTCTATTATAAATTTTAATGATTTTCTATTTTTATCAACTCCAACAACAATAGGTATATGTATTTCTCCATTTACACTTGTGTCGGTTTTACTATAAATGTCAAAAGGTGCGTCCCATCTTTCTTTTTTACAGTCCACTGTAATTTTTTCATATCGACATGGATGATATTCCGCAGGATCTGTTGGTATATTCTCAATTACAGTAGGTTTGTTACCTGATTTAGCGAGCGGACTAGGCTTTATTTCTTCATTTGGTTCAGGTTGTCTAACTCTGAGATAAACTTCATGATCACCAGATACTGAATCAAAAGGTTTGGAAAGTTCAGAAGTCACAAGAGTTCCTATTTTTAAATAATTTCCAGCATAGTCCCACCGAGGTTCTATTTGAATATTTATAATTGCTTTCTGTACTTTAGCAGAAGTATTCGTTACATCTTTGAAAAGTCTTACTTCACTCGTAATCTCTTTAAAGAATACCTCTGGTTTTTCTGCCTCTTCAAAGTTTAAATCATAATCATAGTTATTGTAATCCCTTAACTTAACCTTAATGTTATGCCCATACAACCCTCTTGTATATACATGTAATTGCACTGCTTCACCAAACTTTTTTTCTGAAGAATCTATTAGTTTACCTAAGCCATCCTCCTGATATTCTCTCCATTCAATCTTTGCTATACCCCTTGGTAATCCTTTACTATTTATAAAATAACCATTTGGAGCAGTATTTGTTGGTTCTTCTCCCGGAAAAACGGGTTCTATCCAGGCAAGACCTCCACCGTCATAAGGTTCTGGAAAATTAAAATATATTTTGGAACCTTTAAGGCCTTCATGCAAATGTTCTCTCTTAAATGTTGGCTTTTTCCAAATCATCTGGGCAATCCATTCAACATTATCTAAAATATTTTTATCATATTTCTCTTTGTCTTTAATCTCAATAATTAAATCAGATCCAGCATCCACAGTTACCAAATAATTTTCTGGATTAAATGTGTGCTTTGATGTTATGATAAATTTACTTTCAGATGCCATAATTTTTGTTTGAATTACTTTTATTTTAATTTCAAGAAAATTGTATCAATCTTTAGAATATTATTCTTTAATTAATTTTTCCATATAAATAGTATCTGTAAGAAAATCGGCAGAATTTGGGTAAAGTTTAAGCGAATAATCTTTATACCCTTCTTTTTTTAAAACAAAATTAAACTCTAGATTCTTAAAGTTAGGTTTTTCTGCAAATGGTATAAAGGCTTGCTTTGATTTTATTCCTTTAATTTTAATAATTCCCATACTATCAGATTTGTTATAGCTTGCATAAGTAGAGTCATATGGATTGTAACCCCCAATTTCCACTTCTGACAATGGTTTATTTTTAATATTATTTATATGCAATACTACTTCAGGTAAAATTGTATAAGTACTACAACTAATACAAACAAACAATAAAAAGAACAAAAACTTAATTTTCAAGGCTACATTCATTCTATTATAATTTTTGATAACCAGATTAAACCCTTTAAATCATCTTCTGATGCTACAACTCTATCAACATCTAATTTCGATTTTGGATAATTTTTATAATATTTCATTAAATCTATTTCTCCATTTGTTGGAAAATTGCCTTGCGAGCTCAACGTTTCTTGACTTAAAGTTGTAGAAGTATTTTTATGATTATATGAATGACCAAAACCACCACCGTATTCGGTTAATAACTCATGGCCTATTTCATGGGCAGATGTAAATTGGAAGTCTAAAGCAATTGTTGATTTGCTATCAAAACTCCACCCTTTATTTATAAAAACTGGATGATTAACTGGAAAGTTCGTCCATGGCTTATTGTAATTATATCCAATTTGATAGTACAATTTCCTTGATAGTATAAAATTTCTTGATCTTTTAACTTTTGAATTAGTAATAAAAATTATTTCTGGAGCTACCATTCCATTTTTAGAAATTTCTGCTATCGTTTTGATATTCCATAACTCTCCTTTTAATGAAACTTGATTTGAATTAGTTTTATCTCTACTCCAATGCTTATTAATTCCTTTTACAACTTCATTTTTCAATTTCTCAAAAGAGACTTCACGAGAAGTAATTGGCTGTTCTCCATAATTTGAAATTGCTTGTAATGGAATTTTAGAAGCGCTATTAAGTCCTTTTTCTCCACCGTCTCTTAAATTAACACGTAAAGTAACAATCATTTCTTTAATATTCCTTTGAATGGAAACATCTACCCATTCCTTTCCAATTGATTTTTTCTTTTCAAGACTAATTCTATGTGATTTTTCTTGACCATCTAACCAAACTGTAACTTCAACTGCAATATCTTTATCTTTAAACGATTTGCTATCATAATCGCCATAATCCCCAAATCCATCCCATTCCCATTCGTGCTCACCAAGACTTAACATTGAACTTTCCTTAATGTCATTATTATAATATGGTTCTCCGTCTTGAAAAACTTTAATTTTCATCTTATCAGCAGAGTTTTCTGATATTTTTATTTTAAACTTTAAATATTCATTTTCCTCATTTCCATCAAAGTCAGCTATCCCTAAAGGGACAAAAGTTGTCTTAATAGTTTCTATCTGAACATTTATCTTTCGTTTTTCTATTGGTTTTCCTGTATCATCGAAAGAGCCACCATTTAATTCTTGTGCCAAAAATGGTTCTTCATTAGGATTTACCAACGGATTTAATTGGCTTTGTATTTCTTCATCTGCTTCTTCCTCTGTATTGCCAACACCACCTCCCTCAGCAGTTTGTCCATGCCATGTAAACTCAACACATGGAGCTCCAGCAATAGCACAGGTTGCCTTGCTTTTTTCAGTTAAAATTTGCCCTTGATTAGATAGTATAACTTTATCATAGAACTCTTGCCATTGTGTTATCATAGGCATACAAGGCTTAAAACTACTACCCATAGGCTGTAGTTTACACTGTCCAAACGTTTTAGCCTTAAATGGGCTACCTAAATCCATTGTATTGGCTATTAGTTTTTTAGCGGCATTATCATTAATATATCCTTTTTGCTGTGATTGCACAACAAGAACATCTGGTACATCTCCAAACTGACATTTACAAATTGCGCCGTCTACTACTACATGACCTGTACTCATAACTATTTAATTATTCAAAGTTCTAATACCTATTGTTAATAGGGATAATTATGTTTAGAAGCTTTTTAATTTTTGGTATCCCCTTTGAATTGTTTTAAATTCGAGGCTTTGGTAATTTTTCTTTTAAATTATAAATTTCAATTTTTAATTTTTTATAATTATTAGAAGCAAAATTCAAAGTACACTCTCCTACTATAGAATCTACCATTGGAGAATTTTTATAAAGAAGATATTCTAAATTAACAGTACCCATCGTTAATTTTTTATCTTTTGTAATTGAAATTATATTTCCTTTTTTGATATCATTTTCACTACGCGTATCTATGCAATTTCCTTTCCTTGTAATTTGTATGACGCCACCTCTAGTAGGATGATTTTTAATCGATTGTATTATTTGATATTTTACAGGTAACTTATATGGAATTAATGGCAAAGAAAAAACTTGATCTACTTTTAAGGATCCATTAAAATCATATATTGGAGCAAAAAATAGTTTTATAAACCAATCATGTTCTAGTAAAATATGCTCCGTCTCCCTTGGGTTATCTAATATTTTATCCATACTATCAATCATTTTATCATATGGATTACCTGAGTAACATTGTGTCAAATTTAATTTTTCTTTCTTCCAACGAGTCTTGATATCATCATGATTGAGAATTTCAAGAGCCTGACCAATTCGATTAATTTTTAATTGTAAAGGATAAACAGTGTTTCCGCAACGTTCTGCTAACTCATCTATAACGGTTTCAGGAGCTTTTTGGTTAAAATAGACTTGCTTTTTAAAAATTTCAAATTTGTATTCTTTAAGATTTAACTGTTCCATACAAATAACTTCAATTTCAAAGTGCACTTGAAATTGTTTAACTTTCTCATCTTCAAATTTTAAAATCACTCCATAAGTTCTTGATAAACTTTTCGGTGTAAACTGTATATAAGATGAAGAACTCTTAGATTGAACTTCTTCATAATATTCATTACTCATAACTTCAATTTTCTTTTTACCTAATGCGTATTTATTTTACTCGTAAAACTTTAGCCATTCATCAACTCTAAAATTTTCTCCAGTACGAATAAGTTGTATTTGAGATTATAACTTCTTAAAATAAGCCAACGTTTTCAAAATCAAAATTATTGTTTGGCCTTTTAAAACATCTTTTGAAAATTAAAAATACATAAATATTTTACATATAGATGATTTTCGCTTTTTTTTCGATAAAGTGTTGTAAGTTTAAATTTAATAAAGACTTTAAAATCCAGATTAGTACTGAGTATTATGTTCAAATTTTGCCGTATAGAAGTAGTTATTTTACAACTGCTAAAAACGTGATAAAACTTAAGTGAACTAGTATAACTTTTAAGTGAATTTTAAGTAAAAGATTAGATGTGCATAGGCTTTATATGATCTTTTATACTGTGTTTAGTACGTTCTGCAAAAAAAAATAAAATAATCATTATGAAGATAAATTTCATAATCCAGCCGCTGTATAAATTGTTTTTTGGTCCCTGAATATTAGATAAAAGTATACACTAAACAGGATTATCCTATTAAGAATGCTATTGCTTAGAAATAGTCTAGAATCACTAACTTTAGAATACATCATAAAACACCTAATAGTAACAAGATTGTTTTCACAGAATTAAAAGCTATTACTTGCAAACGGACAATAGTCGAGAATATATTTTCAGTATATTTAATTTTTTAATGATAAGGATGAAGATAATAGATAAATTAGTTTTTCTAACAGTAGGTTTTTGTACGCTTTTAGCATGTGCCCAACAACCAAAAGATGCTAAAGCAACCACTGCCCTACCCACAGCTATCGAAGAGATTAACTCAGAAAACATGGTATCGGCCATTAGTGCCAAAGTAAAGCACTTTGATGAAGAACCTTTATACTATTTGAGAATAGGAAAGGAAAATTGTATTATTGAAGTATTGGTCAACGATATGCCAGTCTATAAAAGTTATGAACTCTCTAATTTGGCAAGTCCTTTAGAAATAAATCATAATATCTTAAGAACAGGAATCCAAACCGTTACGGTACGTATGTATCCCGTGGGTGATTTGATTAAAGAAGAGTATGAATACGGGGAAACCATAACCCAGTTGGGAGATGCCTCTACTGTAAGCATTAGGGTGATTCAACTAGACAAAAAAGGAGCCATGGGCTTAAATGACGAAGTGGAAGTATTGCAACACCAAAGCCCTACTACAGATGCCAATGGCGAAGTATTTGCAGGTACTGGCCTTCCTTTTTATGAATATACGTTTGAGTTTTATGCAAAAGTACCGTATGACCTTAGTGAAAACTCTTGGGGAGATGCTGCGGACCTTAATACTGTAGACCAAGATGTTTTAGAGCAGAAAATGCTAGACTATTATAAATCTTTTTTAAAGGAATATAAAAAAGGCAATAAAGATTTTATTGCGCAAAAATATTACCAATCTTTTTCCGTGCAGGCTCAAGCCTACTATAAAAGTATAAAAGAAATACAGGAAATGTGGGACGAAGAGTTAGAATTGCTCAATGACCCTACAGTTAAGCTCCAATCAATTAAAGATTATGAACTGGTCTTTTATGCACATAATGGGGTGGCTTTTTTACGCCTTAAGACTAAAGATGAACTATATTATAGAAACAACTGTGCTGCATATATAGAGACAACAGAAGCTGGAACAGAATATGAAACATTTTTCGGGCTCTACCTCTATGCTCCTAAAAAGGGGTTTAGTAGAAAAGAGTTTACGCTAATCATGTCTTAGTTTGAGACTTATATTATGCTGAGCGCTGATGTTATTTTCAATTCCTATTTTAAAAATGCTTTCAAAAAGAAGCGCTTTAATCCTATGAAATACAAACTTTTTATACTATTGGCTTTGTTAAGTCTGTTGAGTTGTTCTCAAGAGAAAAATAACAAACAAAATATGATTTTTAGCGAACTTATAAATTATCAATATTTAGACGATTCAAGGCCTGGTTATTACTTACAAGTAAACAGTCAAAATTGTCATTATGAGATAAAAGTAAATGATTTAGATACCGGTAAATATTTTGATCCCTATTCCAGCTATTCAGTACGTATTCCATTAAACCTTAGGATTTTTAAAAGTGGAGAACAGCCAATTTCAGTTAAAATTTTACCATTCCAAGGTAAAACTTTGAGCAAACAGGCTAGTTTACAATTAAGATTGATTAGTTATTCAGATATGACTGATTTGGAAAATGATTATGGAGGAAGCACTGATTTATGGGAATGGAAGATGCCTAATTTAGAAGAGGACTTTCCTTTTTATGCGATGGATACTGTCTTTGAAGCTAAAGTTCCATTTGAGATAGACATATTAAACAAATATGCTTCAGATCTTTCAAAAATTGATAATAATATTCTTTTGAAAGAGGTAATAAATCAGTTTAAAATTAAACACGCTAGTATTAAAAATAATAGTCAAGATGTCAATGCGCTTAAATATTCTTTTGCACCGCACATGGTTCAAATATATGGTAGTAAAGAAAAATTAGATAAAACTGTAGAATCTATATTAATAGCTAAGCCAAATGAGGTATTACAACCTTTGGAAAATTTTGTTCTAAAATTATATGGTAATGGCAGAATTGCAACTTTACTTAATACTATTGATCATGACTCTGCAATTTGGTGGGCAGATAAACATACAGGAGAACCTATAGGTTGGCAACCAGTATATCTATTTAAAAATAAAGACACAGGAGAATGGCATGTGTGGTAATTTCTAATGTACTAAATCTAATTGATCACAAAAATTAAGTAGTTCTTAAAAGTTTTAAAAATGAAAATATACCTAGTAGCGCTTATTGCAATTTTATCTTTAACAACAGGCTGTTCACAGCCAAAAAAAATGAAAACAGATAATAGTTTAATCGCTAAAGAATTTAAAAGCTATAAATTTATTGATGATTCAAGACCGGGTTATTACTTGCAAATAAATAATCAAAACTGTCATTATGAAATTAAAACGAATGATTTAAGTACGGCTAGATTTTTTGATGCCTATTCAAGCTATTCTGTCCGTGTACCCTTAAATTTGAATATTTTAAAAAGTGGAGAGCAGTCACTATCTATTAAAGTATTACCATTACAAGGCAATACTTTAAGTGAAAAAGCGGATTTGCAATTACGCTTAATGATGTATCCTGACATGACAGATAAAGAAAATGATTATGGGGGTGGTATTACGCTATGGGATTGGGAAATGCCTGCTATTGAAGAAGCCCTGCCCTTATTTGAATTCGATACTGTTTTTGAAGCAAAAGTACCCTATAAATTAAATATATTAGATAAATATGCATTGGATCTGTCAAAAATGGATAAAGACATTTTATTAGAAGAAGTGATAGCTTTGTTTGCAACAAAAATTAAAGATATTGAGAATCATAAACATGATAAAGATGATTGGCTGAATATTCTACAAAGAGCAGGTATACAAATTTACATGACTCAAGAAATGTTAAGTAAATCTGCAGAGGAACCTATTTCTCAAAAGCCTAATGAAATTTTACAACCTTTAGAAAATTATAGGCTTCAATTATATGGTAACGGTAAAATTGCTACTTTACTTAATACTATTGACAATGACTCCGCAATTTGGTGGGCAGATAAAGATACTGGAGAACCTATAGGTTGGCAGCCAGTATATCTATTCAAAAATAAAGATACAGGAGAATGGCATGTTTGGTAATTTCTAATGTACTAAATCTAATTGATCAAAAAAATTGAGTAGTTCTTAAAAGTTTTAAAAATGAAAATATACCTAGTAGCGCTTATTGCAATTTTATCTGTAACAACAGGTTGTTCACAAAAAAAAAAGATGACTATAAATAATACCTCAATCGCTAAAGAATTAAGAAACTATAAATTTATTAATGACTCAAGACCTGGGTATTACTTGCAAATAAATAATCAAAATTGCCATTATGAAATTAAAACGAATGATTTAGATACGGCTAGTTTCTTCGATCCTTACTCAAGCTACTCTGTTAGAATACCGCTTAATTTAATGATTTTGAAAAGCGGAGAGCAATCATTGTCAGTAAAAGTATTACCATTAAATGGAGATGTATTAAGTAAAAAGGCAAATTTGCAATTACGCTTAATGATGTATCCTGACATGACAGATAAAGAAAATGATTATGGTGGTAGTATTACCCTATGGGATTGGGAAATGCCAGCTATTGAACAAGACCTTCCTTTATTTGCAATGGATACTGTTTTTGAAGCGAAAGTACCCTATAAATTAGATATATTAGATAAGTACGCATTAGATTTATCGAAAATGGATACTGATCAATTATTAAAAGAAGTACTTCCGTTATTTGAACAAAGACATCATGAACTTTTAAATAATATATTATATGATGAAAAGTTAGGTACTGATTTTTATCAGCGGTTTCATGTACAAACTTATTATTCCGAAGAAAGACTTAAAAAAATTGTATCCGCACCACCTTCTCAAGAACCGAATGAAATCTTACAACCTTTAGAAAATTATAAACTTCAACTTTACGGCAATGGTAAAATAATAACTTTACTTAATACCATTGATTATGATTCTGCTCTTTGGTGGGCAGATAAAGATTCAGGGAAACCTATAAGTTGGCAGCCTTTTTATTTATTTAAAAATAAAGACACAGGAGAATGGCATGTGTGGTAACTATAAACTTTAATAGTCTCATTATTTTTGGACCCTCCCTCCGTTAGCCTTTGATGCAGTAGGTACACAATAAGATAAAAAAAAGTTAAAACACAAAAGCTATCTATTTAATTAGATAGCTTTTGGACTTTTAAGTAGTAAGTGAAAATCCTAAATTAAATATTCCAGCCGCTGTATATTTTGTTTCCTTTTCCATGACATTCTGAATAGACGTAGTTACTAAACAAGATTATTTTCACATTATTAAAAGAAATTAGAAAAAATATTACTTGCAGATGGTCTATAGTGGAGAATATATTTTCAGTATATTTATTTTTTTAATAATAAGGATGAAGATAATAGATAAATTAGTCTTTCTAACAGTAGGTTTTGGTACACTTTTAGCATGTGCGCAACAACCAAAAGATGCTAAAGCAACTACTGCCCTACCCACAGCGGTAGAAGAGATTAACTCAGAAAATATGGTAGCGGCCATTAGTGCCAAAGTAAAACACTTTGATGAAGAACCTTTGTACTATTTAAGGATAGGAAGAGAAAATTGTATTATTGAAGTACTGGTGAACGATATGCCGGTGTATAAAAGCTATGAACTCTCAAATTTGGCAAGCCCTTTGCGAATAAATGGTTCGATCTTAAAATCTGGAACCCAAACCGTTACTGTCCGTATGTATCCCGTGGGCGATTTGATTAAAGAAGCGTATGAATACGGGGAAACCATTACCCAGTTGGGAGATGCCTCTAATGTAAGCATTAGGGTGATTCAACTAGACAAACAAGGAGCTATGGGTTTAAACGATGAATTGGAAGTATTGGAACACAAAAGCCCTACTACAGATGCCAATGGCGAAGTATTTGCGGGTACCGGCTTACCTTTTTATGAATATACGTTTGAGTTTTATGCAAAAGTACCGTATGACCTTAGTGAAAACTCTTGGGGAGATGCTGCGGACCTTAGTACTGTAGACCAAGATATTTTGGAGCAGAAAATGCTAGACTATTATAAATCTTTTTTAAAGGAATATAAAAAAGGGAACAAAGATTTTATTGCGCGAAAATATTACCAATCATTTTATGTACAAGCGCAGGCGTACTATAAGAGTAAAGAAGAGATACAGGAAATGTGGGACGAAGAGTTGGAGTTACTCAATAACCCTACTGTGAAGCCCCAACCTGTAAAGGATTATGAACTGGTATTTTATGCACATGGCGAAATAGCTTTTTTACGCCTTAAGACTAAAGATGACCTCTTTTATAGAAATGAATGTGCGGGTAAGGTAAAGGCAATTGAATACGGTGAAGAATATGAAACATTTTTCGGGCTCTACCTCTATGCTCCTAAAAAGGGGTTTAGTAAAAAAGAGTTTACACTAATCATGTCTTAGTGTGAGACTTATATTATGATGAGCGCTATTTCTATTTTGAAAATACTTTTAAAAAGATGAGCTTTAACCTTATGAAATATAAACTTGTTTTTCTAGTGGCGCTTTTAAGTCTGTTTAGTTGTGCCCAACAACCAAAAGACCTTAAACCCACAGCTATCGAAGATATTAATTCGGGTAACATGGTATCGGCCATTAGTGCCAAAGTAAAACGCTATGATGATGAACCTTTATACTATTTAAGGATAGGAAAGGAAAATTGTATCATTGAAGTACTGGTGAACGATATGCCGGTGTATAAAAGCTATGAACTTTCTAATTTGGCTAGTCCTTTAGAAATAAATCATAATATATTAAAATCAGGTACCCAAACCGTTACCGTACGGATGTACCCCGTTGGCGATTTGATCAAAGAAGAGTATGAATACGGGGAAACCATAACCCAATTAGGAGATGCCTCTACTGTAAGCATTAGGGTGATTCAACTAGACAAAAAAGGAAACATGGGCTTAAATGACGAAGTGGAAGTATTGCAACACCAAAGCCCAACTACAGATGCCAATGGCGAAGTATTTGCAGGTACTGGTCTTCCTTTTTATGAATATACGTTTGAGTTTTATGCAAAAGTATCGTATGACCTTAGTGAAAACTCTTGGGGAGATGCTGCGGACCTTAATACTGTAGACCAAGATGTTTTAGAGCAGAAAATGCTAGACTATTATAAAACCTTCTTAAAGGAATATAAGAAAGGGAATAAAGATTTTATTGCGCAAAAATATTACCAATCTTTTTATGTACAAGCACAAGCTTATTATAAAAGTAAAAATGAAATACAGGAAATGTGGGATGAACATTTGGAGTTATTGAATAATAATACTATTATGGCACAACCCATAAAAGATTATGAACTGGTGTTTTATGCACAGGGAGGGGTGGCCTTTTTACGTCATAAAAACAAAGAAGATATCTACTATAGAAATAAATGCGCTGGTTACGTAGAGTACTTTAGAGGTGATGATGAAAGAGGGAGATTTTTCGGGCTCTACCTCTATGCTCCTAAAAAGGGGTTTAGTAAAAAAGAGTTTACACTAATTATGTCCTAGTGTGAGACTTATATTATGATGAGCGCTATTGTTATTTTGAAAATACTTTTAAAAAGATGAGCTTTAACCTTATGAAATATAAACTTGTTTTTCTAGTGGCGCTTTTAAGTCTGTTTAGTTGTGCCCAACAACCAAAAGGTACTAAAGAAACTACTTCCCTACCCACAGCTATCGAAGATATTAATTCGGGTAACATGGTGTCGGCCATTAGTGCCAAAGTAAAACGATATGACGAAGAACCTTTATACTATTTAAGGATTGGAAAGGAAAATTGCATCATTGAAGTATTGGTCAACGATATGCCGGTGTATAAAAGCTATGAACTTTCTAATTTAGCTAGTCCTTTAGAAATAAATCATAATATCTTAAAAACAGGTACCCAAACCGTTACCGTACGGATGTACCCCGTTGGCGATTTGATCAAAGAAGAGTATGAATACGGGGAAACCATAACCCAATTAGGAGATGCCTCTACTGTAAGCATTAGGGTGATTCAACTAGACAAAAAAGGAGCCATGGGCTTAAATGATGAAGTAGAACTATTGGAACACCAAAGCCCCACTACAGATGCTAATGGCGAAGTATTTGCTGGAACTGGTTTACCTTTTTATGAATATACTTTTGAGTTTTATGCAAAAGTACCGTATGACCTTAGTGAAAACTCTTGGGGAGATGCTGCGGACCTTAGTACTGTAGATCAAGATATTTTAGAGAAGAAAATGATAAACTATTATAAATCTTTTTTAAAGGAATATAAAAAAGGGAATAAAGATTTTATTGCGCAAAAATATTACCAATCTTTTTACGTACAAGCACAAGCCTATTATAAAAGTAAAAATGAAATACAAGAAATGTGGGACGAAGAGTTGGAGTTACTCAATAACCCTACTGTGAAGCCCCAACCTGTAAAGGATTATGAACTGGTATTTTATGCACAGGGTGGGGTGGCCTTTTTACGCCATAAAACTAAAGAAGACTTTTATTATAGGAATAGATGTGCAGGTTGGGTTAGATATTTTAAGGATGATGTTGAAAAGGGTATGTTCTTCGGGCTCTACCTCTATGCTCCTAAAAAGGGGTTTACTAAAAAAGAGTTTACGCTAATCATGTCTTAGTGTGAGATTTATATTATGATGAGCGCTGATGTTATTTTCAATTCCTATTTTAAAAATGCTTTCAAAAAGAAGCGCTTTAATCCTATGAAATACAAACTTTTTATACTAATGGCTTTGTTAAGTCTGTTGAGTTGTGCGCAAAACAGAAAGGACACTATCGATATGGAAATAACTTCACATTATGAAAATTACAAATATTTGAATGATTCCCGTTCAGGATATTACCTACAAGTAAATAATCAAAACTGTTATTATGAGATTCAAACTAATGAATTAGTTACTGGAAGTTACTTTTTAGAATTCCCTTCTTATTCAGTACGATTACCTTTAAATATGCAAATTTTAAAAAGTGGAGATCAAAAGTTATCAATTAAAGTATTTCCATTCAAAGGTGACACTTTAACTAATAAAGCCAACATAGATGTAACCTTAATACATTATCCGGACATTACGGACTTAGAAAACGATTTTGGAGGTAGTACAATTTTATGGAAATGGGAAATGCCAAAATCAGAAACCTTAAAATTACCCTATTTTGAATTGGATACGGTTTTTAAAGCAGAAGTACCTTATGAAATTAATGTTTTAGATGATTATGCGGAAGATTTATCTAAAATGGATAGAGAGGATCTTCTAAAAGAAGTGCTAACTGAATTTGTCAAAAAACGTGAAAATATCATTAATAAAAATGAAAGCAAATCATATTTAATTTCTCATATCAAAAGGAGTTCAATCCAAATATATGCGACTAATGAAGAGGATAAAGATTTAGCAGATGGCATGATTTCTATTTCAAAAGGAAAAGATGCACAGCCTCTCGAAAATTTTAATTTAAAATTATTATATGACAATAAAGTAGTAACCTTAGTCAATAGTGAAAATAAAATGCCTGCAATATTTTTTACGAATCCAGAAACAGGCGCCAGATCATGGCAACCTTATTATATTTTTAAAAATAAAAAAACAGGCACTTGGCATATGTGGTAATAAAGTTGAAAAAACAGAATAAGCTGCCATTTAATTTTGCTGGATTATTTTAGTTGTTATTTTCAATATTATTAACCTGTAAAAAATCTACGAACTGCATTACGCTAACACTCATTTCTAAAAAGTACCCAACAGCCTAAGAAACAACTACAAAAGCTATCCATTCAGATAGCTTTTGTTCTTTTTAGTTGTAAGTAAAAATCCTAAATTTCATAATCCATGAGTATATATTTTGTTTACTTTTCTATTACATTCTAGATAGACGTAGTTACTAAACAAGATTATTTTATTATCCTATTAGTAACGCTATAAACTAGAAATGGTCTACTATCAAGAACTATATTAAAGATCATAAAACACCTAATAGTAACAAGATTGTTTTCACAGAATTAAAAGCAATTAAAAAGCTATTACTTGCAGATGGTCTATAGTGGAGAATATATTTTCAGTATATTTAATTTTTTAATGACCAATATGGGATTATTAAACAAATTAGTACTATTAGCTGTAGGTCTTATAACGTTTTTGAGTTGTGCGCAAAACAAAAAGGAAGAAACAAAAACTTTTAATTTAGATCAATATATAGATAGCATTGCCTCTGAAGTTAAGCACTATCCAAAAGAACCGATGTATTATTTGCGTATTAACCAATTGAACTGCATTTATGAGGTCTTAGTAAATGATAGACTTGTAGATAGAAATTATAGCCTAAAGCAATATGCTACCGCTAAAGCTATTAATTCATCTATTTTAAAATCGGGTCCTCAAAAAGTTACTTATAGGTTGTATCCCATTGGAGATCTAATCAAGGAGGAATATGGCGAAGGTGAAACAGTAACTACCTTATTGGATAATACCGAAATTACTATAGAAGTGATTCGGGTAGCTGACATAAACACTTATAAAAGTATTGTAGATGACGAAAAATTGATCCTGAGACACGAAAGTAAAAAGAATAAAAATACTGATGAGTTTATGGGTTCTGGTCTTCCATATTACGAGTATACGTTTACATTTGATGCTCAAGTGCCTTATGAAATTGAAGGTTGGACAAATGCTATTGATTTAAGAAAACTAGATCAAGAAAAATTAGAATTGGCTATAGTAAATTATTACAAAGAAATACAACAGCTTTACAAAGCTAATGATGCGGCGAGTATCATGACTATGCAATACCCCATGTTTGAACGATTAGCGGTCAATGAATATCGAGATATCGCCTATATTAAAGAGATGGTACAGGAAATTTATAAACCAATTTTAATAGATAATAAAGATTTTCAACCAATCAAAGATTATAAAATACAATTTTTTGGAGATGGAAGAATTGTAAGACTATGGCACCCTTCTATTTTCGAAAAACCGGATCTTGACCCACGCTTAAATAGGACGTCCGCATTTTATTTTTTAGAGGTCAGTAGTTAATTACTTATTAATTCAGCTTGATTGATTTTATCATTATTGACCATTTTAACAATAAGATTATTGAATATTGTAGCTTTACTTTGAGATCTGTTTATTCTAAAACAAAATTCATTGAAATATCTATTTAAATTATTGTCACTAACCCAAGAATAAGTTGTTCTTATCCAAGATTTAACCTGATGTATCATTGTATGAAGCGCTTTAAAATTTAACCCTCCATTACTTTCTATTTGTGTGATGTCGTAAGCCTTTGCAATAGGACTATAGCCTATCCATTTATCTGTAGTAATCTTTGCGTTTCGGCTGATATGGTTGACAAAAATATATTGTAAGGATTGTGCTGAAAAATCATCTATTTTCATAGCATACATTCTTTTTACCTTTCCATCTTCTGTAAGCTGAACAGCTGTAACCGCCTTCTTTTTCTTAGCATTGTAGCTTCTGCCAACTTTTGTTTCTTCTCTGCCCCCTAAAACAAATTCATCTACATGAACAACTCCGTCCATAGGATTATTCCCACTCGAAGACATAGCTTCTCTGACCTTAAGCATAAAAAGTCTAGCTGTTTTTTCTGTTACTCCGTAACGTACTCCCATATAACTTGCAGATAAGCTTTTCGTGCTTGTAGCCATCTCAAAACAAATAAAAAATGCTTTGCGAACACCAAACTTTACCTTGTGAAATAAAGTATCTGCTGTTGCGGATTCTGTATGTCTACAAATATTACATTGCCTAGAGAAATCAGCACGTGTTTGACAGGCTATATGATTGCATCTAGAACATTTAAAAGGGGTTTTAGACTTAATATTTGTTAAATATTCTTTGCAATCATTGTCCGTTTTGAAGCAATCAGAGAACTCTAGAAGATTTTGACCCTTGAAAATATCCATAATTTAATATATTTACTGAGTATCAAGATACGAAGTTAGCTACTGACCTCTATTATTTTTTATTTACAAACAAGGATGATAGAAAAAAAGTTCGTTTTCAAGGCATTGCCTTATCTATTCCTAAAGACAAACACAAAGAGGGAGAGTTTAATTTTGAGTATGCACGTTAATATCTTCTGCTAAATTCTGTCTTAAGAATTACATTTAAATGATGGTGTGTATACTAGAAATCAAACAAGCATGAAACTACTTTATAAACTAATTTTCTTATTCCTTTTTATCTTCAGTGTAAGCTGTGGCGATCTATTAAAAATGGATACGCATTTTGTGCCTATTGAAGCCGAAAATCTATACGAATATGATAACCTGCAATCCTTTGAAGAAATTTATGACAGTACAAAAATTATTGCGTTTTTAAATAGAGAAACAGTAAACGAGCTTATCAAATTAGAAAATTTTGATGCACTTGCCTCTATTCGATATAAATTTAGGGAAAGTTTAGAAGGCAGCCTAGACAGAATGACTTTTGGCTCCATTGTTATTGACGGCAGGCTACCAGGGTTTTCTAGAATAGAAGTTGACGATAGGTATGTTCCCCATACCCTGACTTTTGTAGCTATGGATTTCTTCTATTACATTCCCTGGGAAAAGTCACGGTCTTATGATATAAAATTAATAGCCCAAGATATTAGTAATACTATGGATGACTGCACTATTTTTTATGTAGATGAAAACAGTATCATTTATGGTGAAAGAGGAGAACACCACGTATTACATATCACCTATTTAGAAGCTATAAAACGTTTAGAAGTTTTCCATAGTGTTCAGAAAGAAAATCCATTTTGGAAGCTCCCAGAGCAAGATTTATTTTCGAACTCTTTGGCTAAATTACGATTGGCAAAAAACTTCCACAATACGGAAAATGCTCCCAAAGAAATTGATTGGACTAATTTTGAAAATTTAATCTCGCGCCATCAAAGAAAACTTTTTGCAACTATAAGAGATTTAATACCAGAATTTAGTACGGAATTTTCTGAAGCTATAAGGTTCGATTTTGAACTCAAAGATTATAGGCTTAACGCATTAATTGTTCGGGATAGTACCGTAAAAAAAGTGTTTAATGGGTTAAATGCTGTTCCCGTAAACACAAAAATCAATTTAAAGAAAGATGCTACTCATAAAACGTTGAAACAATCGTTAAGAGATTTAAGCATTTTCCATGAAATAGAAATAGTGCATAAAACAGATCAAGGATTTATTATTAACGAAAACGATGATAGATTTTATTAGGTATTTATTTATGAAAATAATGGAACCCCTTACCTATTCCATTTATCCGGTCTGGATAATTTAAGGGAGGCTCACTTTTATTTTCAATTATTAAGTAACTTAGAGGACTTAAACTATAAAGGTTTATAAGCTAACCGGTTCATCATAATCAACATCCCATTAATTACGTGCTAGAAACCTTCAGAGTAGATAATATGGACACTGTTTTTATGGTCTTTCTGACTATATTTTCTAGTGCTTTTGGTCTTTTTTATTACTTAGTATTAAAAAGTCTATACGGAGTCAAATTTCCCGTAATCTGGCCCTTATTTATTATTCCGCCCTTTATGGTGGTGATAACAGCTATTTTAGATCTCGGTTATGTACCTTTTGCCTGTTTGGTAAACTTCCCTATGCTATTTGTATTAATGCTTGTAGGAGGTTTTGTAAAAGCCATTAGGGATAAGAATTCTGTTTGGGGCTTCTTAGCCTTTATCGTAGCCATGCCGCTTATCATGATTACTTGGCCCTATGGGGTAATAGCCATAATTGCATTTGTTATCCTTAGAGAAATACTAACTCCCAGTTCAAAAAATACCTTTTATGAGTTACAGGGTGTTTTACCCACCTCAAAAATTAGATCTTTAGCTATGGGCTTAGTAGAAATTTCGGGTAAAACAATACTTTTAGAACCCGTTTATTCTGCCATAAAAAAAGAGCCTTGCATTGGGTACCTCTATAAAATAGATGCCATAAATTCTGATAAAAATGGTAAAATAAGTTATAGTACTATTTCCAAGGAAACGGTCTGCAATCCGTTTCAAATTAATGACGGAACGGGTATTATGAATATATCGGGAGATGCTCTTGAATTGATAGATTTACCAGAATCTAAATACTCGTATTCCGCCGGCGATAGACGTTTTCAATTGTTTTTATTAGAAGAAAACATGAAGGTACTTCTTATTGGTAAAGCTACGAATAGAAACCAACAGGTATTCATTGAAAAAGACCCTTCAAAAGATGTATTTGGCGTTGCTACGTATGCGCATGTACAACAGTGGAATTTAATGCGACCCTTGCAACAATCATTTGTAAAATACCTTTTAATTTTGATCGCCTGTATTAGCGTTATCCTAACCTGTGAAATTACCATCCAAGAAAATGAACTATTCTTTTCTTTCACATCGCTGACCGAACTTTTTAATTTAAAAGAAATATTACCCTTTAATCTTTAAACACTAAAAAATGAAACCTTATTTGTTTATCATCATTATAGCGCTTATAGTCCTGTTTTTTGTAAGAGGAATTGTATCGCTCTACAACCGCTTAATTCTATTAAGGGCTAATACGGATAAAAACTTCGCGAATATTGATGTGCTGCTAAAACAACGTGCGGATGAAGTTCCGGAATTGGTAAAAATAGTAAAGAGGTATATGGAATATGAAGAAAATCTATTGACTAAGGTAACGGAATTAAGAACCCAATATTTAGATGCTAAAACTAATGAAGAAAAAGTATTAAAATCTAATGCATTAAATAGTGCCTTAGGCTCTATAATGGTAGTTTCAGAAAATTATCCGGAGTTAAAAGCGAACGCTTCTTTTTCCGCTCTGCAATCTAGAGTATCAGAATTAGAAAACCATCTTGCAGACCGCAGAGAGCTTTATAATGACAGTATTAATCTATACAATATTGGCATTAATGAATTTCCAGATTTGTTAATTGCAAAACCTTTAGGATTTAAAAACAAAGAATTATTACAAATAACTCCAGCAGAAAAAAAGTATGATGGCATTCAGTTTTGAGTATTATGATTGGTTAAAAGAAATCAATAACAACACAAGTATTATGAAGTCCGTAGCATTTTTTGGTGTGCTACTGCTTATTGTTCCGGCTAGAATTTGTGCTATTTTTATGAGTGCAGAAGTAAAGAAAAAGTTTCTATGGTTGGTTTTTGTAGTGGTCATAGCCACATGGATATTCGGATCTTTGGTGGTTGGCGTTATGGCCTCTTTTATTCCTGGCGGATTAAAGCTATTTTTAGCTTGGCTAGCGGTTATATGCACTGTTCTTGCTTTTACCGTAGCTAATCACTCAAGATTATATAAAATATACGAGCAGCAATTAAGCAAGGGGTTTTATAAAAAATAAGCCAAAAATTTAAATTAGGATTCTTTTATCCTATAGTATTTATTATTAATTTTTCCATATGACGTTAAAGACAATTTTAAGTTTATGCTCTATTCTACTTTTAGCACTCGTAGCCAACGGACAGGATAAAGTAAATTATGAACAAGTTGATACAGAAATTACAGACCATTATAAAGATTATAAATACTCGAATAAAAAAAGGCCTGGGTATTATCTTCAAATTAATAACCAGAATTGTTATTATGATATAAGAGTTAACGATTTACCTGCTAGCAATTATTTTCGTGAGCATCCCGCTTATTCGGTAAAAACGCCACTTAACCTTATGATTTTAAAGAGTGGAGAACAAAAAAATTCTGTGAAAGTATTTCCTTTTATTGGAGAGGAATTATCTGAAAAAGCAGGCCTACAATTACAGCTGGTACGGTATAGTGATATGACGGATCCAGACCATGGATTCGGTAGATTTACAGTCCTATGGGAATGGGAAATGCCTAAGGTGGGTGATCAAAAACTACCATTATTTGCTGTGGAAACAGAATTTGATGCCAAAGTACCCTATACCCTAGAAACTTTGGATCTCTATGCTCAAGATCTTTCTGAATTAAGAGAGGAAGACGTGCTTAAGGAAGTTATCGAGCATTTTACGATAAAGCGGCAAACAATAATAAATAAAACTCAAGATAGAGATCATCTAGAAAGACATTTAAAAAGAGCACTGGTTCAACTTTATAAGGGTAAAAAATTATCTGACAAAACTATTGATGGTATGATTAATATTAAGGATGGGATGGAGCCACAACCCTTGGAGGATTTTGAAATTAAATATTATTACAACAATAAGGTGGTAACATTGGTAAGAAGAAGTGATCAACGGCCTGCCATTTGGTTTAAGAATCCAAATACAGGTGCTATGTCTAGACAGCCTTATTATATTTTTAAACATAAAGAAACAGGCACTTGGCATATGTGGTAATTTCTGATACACCTATTTTAAAAAAAATATAAACACAATAAAAATACAATGACCCCGATTATGAAACCAATTTTAATTTTGTGTGTATTGCTCTTGTTTTTTAATTGCAAAGGACAAGAGAAGAAAGTATTTGAAACCAATGGTGTACCTTCTGATACTATTCAAAAAATACAAGCCTATACATACACTCACGATAAACAAATACATTATGGTGTAGGTATATCATGCTTTGCATCATTTGAACTTTATATAGATGATATTTTAGTGGCAAAAGAAGAAACGGCAGGTATTATATCATCAGGGGTAGAATTAAACGAATGGGTCTTAAAGAACGGAACACATCATTTTAGAGTACGTTATTTACCTCAGACAGGAAAGGAATTTGTAGAACCCTATTTGTTGACAGAAACTAGGGTGACAATAGATCATTGGAACTATGTTGAGAATTCGATATTACGCCCCCATTCTGGAGCAGAAGATTATGAAAGTATCTTCTTTGAAGTACCAGTCCCTACTGAAAAAGTACCTTTTTGGGAGTTTTCTGGAGAATTTGAAGTTGAAAACCTTCCGTTTGAACTAACTGGCTGGACGGAGAGTCAAGATCTTTCTAAAATGGATCAAGATGAGCTTTTAAAAGAAGTGGTAATCTATTATGAATATTTTCGTGGTTTATTAAACGATGGAAAAATAAAGCAATTATTAATAGAAGAAAAACAAAAAAATATAGAACTAGCGACAGCGACCTATGATGATCCAAATTGGTACTACACCGAAGAATCAATTGATGGGTTTTCAAAATACATAAATACGATGTTACCTATTGAAAATTATAAATTGGAATTATATGGTAATGGAAGGTTGGTTAAATTAGTAAGGAATGATGAGGGCATATTTAAAAATTGGGACGTATTGATTGGTGAGAGCGAAACGGAATATTTTAGTACTGGTGGTTTTCTTCATAAGCCTAAAGGCTCAGATAGTTTTAAAGTTATAAGAAAGTAAGTTATGCACCTATTAAAAGGAATAAATTCAAAGATATTAATGACCGTAGTACTTAATCTATTTGCTATAATTGGTTTCACACAGACGACTACAACAGATTACACAGTAATAGATACAGAAATTACGGACCATTATAAAGATTATAAATACTCGAATAAAAAAAGACCTGGGTATTATCTTCAAATTAACAACCAGAATTGTCATTATGAGATTGATGTGAATGATTTATCCTGTGGAGAGTATTATGATCAATATCCCATGTATTCTGTAAAATTACCATTGAACTTAAATATTTTAAAAAGTGGAAAGCAAAAGTTAAGTGTAAAAGTATTTCCCTCTAAAGGAGATATGATAAGTGAAAAAGCTGAAATACAACTGCGTTTAATACGTTATGCAGATATAACGGACATAGAAAATGAATTTGGAAAAAGTAGAGTTATATGGGAATGGGAAATGCCAATTGTAGGTGAACATAAATTACCAATTTTTGTTTTTCAATCAACTTTTGAAGCAAACGTACCTTTCAAACTTGAAGTTTTAGATGTATACGCTACAGACTTATCAGTATTAGATGAAAAAGTTGTGCTTGATCAAGTTTTAAAAGAATTTCAGTTAAAACAAAAAAAAATAGTTGATAAAACACAAGATAGAGATTATTTAATACGTCATTTGAATCGAGCTTTTGTTCAAATTTATCCGGATAATGAATTATTAACAAAAACGGTGGATGACATGCTGACTGTTGAAAAAGGTATGGAGTTACAACCTTTAGACGATTATGAAATTCGATTTTATTATAATTATAAGATTGCTACTCTAGTCCGTAAAGAAAATAAACAACCTGCCATTTGGTTTAATAATCCATCAAAAAAAGAGAAATCATATCAACCTTATTACATCTTCAAACATAAAAAAACAGGTACTTGGCATATGTGGTAAGAAGGCTACAATATAAAAAAAGGCTACCTATTTCATTTGATATTTTTAAAAAACTTCAAGCTATTAACCTCTTAAAACGTATCTCTATTAAAAATCTACTCACGACGCTCCTACTCTTCTTAGCAACCATTGGTGTCGCTCAAGATCATTATCCAGTATTAGATAGGATAGTGACTGATAATGCTCAAATTCTCACAGAGGCACAGGTACAGTTATTATCATTTAATTTAGAGGCACTAGAAACTGAAACTTCCAATCAACTTATAATACTCACTATAGAAGATTTGAATAATGAACCTATAGAAGACTATGCCTATAAAACTTTTGAAGTCAATAAAATTGGCCAGAAAAACAAAGACAATGGTATCCTTTTATTAATAGCTAAAGAAGATAAGAAAGTTAGAATTGAAGTAGGTTATGGTTTAGAAGAATACTTAACAGATGCTTTAGCCTCACGTATAATAAGAGAACAAATAGTACCTGAATTTAGAAAGGAAAATTATTATACGGGTATTAATAATACTATTGAAACAATTATAACTGTTCTTAAGAACCAAGATAAAGCCCAAGGACAAGGTCTTGAGAACGAACAGGAATCAAACTTATCTCCTATTTTTAAAATTCTGATAAGTCTTGTTTTGCTTATAATTGTAGTTATTGCATCTATCATTTTTAAATTTATTTATCAATTTATTATTGAGGCTTTCAGAGGTCTTTTTATCGGTAAATTAAACCCTAAAGATTTTCTAATCGAAATTCTACAAATTTTAGTCCCTCTAATTTGTAATTTAGCCTTTATTTGCATCCCCTTGATAACAATTGCTGTCATTACTATTGATTTTGATTATGAAAGATTAGAATATTTTTTAAATTATCTATACTGGTTGTATGTGTTTTTAGGCTTCCTATTTATTCCAGCTATAGTATTTTCCATGCTCAAAATAAATCGTCTTAATGAATCGTATAGATTAAATATTTATGCGAGCGACGAGGCCTTCAAATCAAATATTTTTGGTAATTCAGCTCGGGGATCTTCAAACTCTAGTTCCTCTAGTTATTCAAGTTCAGGAAATTTCAAAAGTAGCTCATCAAGTTTCTCCGGCGGTGGCGGAAGATCTGGTGGTGGTGGCGCTAGCGGTAGCTGGTAATTCAAGGTTTTGAAATAAAATTGATAAAAAACGGTTATGAATATTCTCGATAATAAACAAGACCGTTGTTAATTCATAAGTATTAAAATAATGATGAACTATTTTAAATTACTATTTGTTCTAGGGTTATTTCATCCATGCTGTTGGTTAAAATATGAAAAAGGCCTAGGTAGAAAGTTATAGAATAAAATAGCTACATTAGCCAAAATATAAAAGAAACAGCCTGCCATTTGGTTTAAGAATCCAAATACAGGTGCTATGTCTAGACAGCCTTATTATATTTTTAACATAAAAAAACAGGTACTTGGCATATGTGGTAAAAAGGCAACAACAAAAATAAGCTACCTATTTCTTTTGATATTTTTAAAAAACTTCAAGCTACTAACCTCTTAATACGTATCTCCATTAAAAATCTACTCACCACGCTCCTACTCTTCTTAGCAACCATTGGTGTAGCTCAAGATCATTATCCTGTATTAGATAGGATGGTGACTGATAATGCTCAAATTTTCAACGGAGAAGAGCTAAAACAGTTATCCATTAAACTAAAATCATTTCAGAAGGAAACTTCCAATCAACTTGTAATACTCACTATAGAAGATTTAAATAATGAACCTATAGAAGACTATGCCTATAAAACTTTTGAAGTCAATAAAATTGGCCAGAAAAACAAGGACAATGGTATCCTTTTATTAATAGCTAAAGAAGACAAAAAGGTACGTATTGAAGTGGGGTATGGACTAGAACCTATAATCACGGA
Source organism: Cellulophaga algicola DSM 14237 (assembly GCF_000186265.1). NCBI lineage: Bacteria > Pseudomonadati > Bacteroidota > Flavobacteriia > Flavobacteriales > Flavobacteriaceae > Paracellulophaga > Paracellulophaga algicola. The sequence goes on along the minus strand of NC_014934.1, from coordinate 4,232,783 downwards.
TGTGATCGCATCGCGAATTATAAGAAATGAATTAACTCCTGAATTTAAAAATGGTAATTACTTTTTGGGTGCTGATGCCGCTATAAATTCGCTTATCCATGAATTAAGTCCGGCTCAGCCAGCAAGCAGACAAAATTATGAGACTCCGCCACCAACAGAACCTATGGCCCCTTCCACTATGGAGACGGATATATCTTCCGCTGTGCGTAAAGATTCTTTAAAAACCACTTTCGGCAAGTATGTTTTTTCTACGGTACTTATGGCTTTCTTGGTATTGAGTCTATGCTTTATTAAGGTTTCTTTTGATGCTTGGGTGATGACCTTAGTCGGAGCATTTACAAATAAAGTTAGCTTTTCTAGAGTGTTTGGTTTCGCTTATAAAACTGGACGCCTATTTTTCTTAGGCCTTATTATATTCACTTTTATGGTTTTTACGCTTTTAGCATTATTGTTTGATGTCTATCCTAATCAGTTTTTATTTTTAATGGAAGATTACAAGTGGCTTGCTATCCCCATACTGCTACTTATAACTCCTTTAATTTTCGCCTTAATGCATGTAAAGTATTATGGCTTAAAACTGAATTTTGCCCTTGCTAATAATGACACCTATTTTATCAGAAAAGAGATTGAAAGTATACTGGATTTAATTGGAATGGTCAATTCAAATTCTAACAGTGATGGGTACCACTACAGTTCATCTGGACGAAGTTATACCTATGATTCAGGAAACGAAGAAGACTCCAACAGTAACTCCAATTCGTATGCTGGAGGAGGAGGAAGATCTGGCGGCGGTGGCGCTAGTGGCAGTTGGTAGCCGCTAAATCATTATTTGCTTAAATGAGTAAGTACCATCTTTACTACCGATTCACAACTTCATTAGGGGGTGCTAACATCATATAACGGTCATGATCTAAGCCTTCCAAAATGATAAACATCTGCTGCTTTTCGCTGAGTCTAATATTTTTTAGAACGTAAACGGCATTCACTTCAGAATTTACCCCTAAATCATTTCTGAAATTATAGACATATAAAGGCTCAATTTTAAATTGTTTTTTAGATCCCTTACTCATTACAAAAAACTCCATGTCTTTTACAGTATAAGCCTTTCCCGATTCATTCAAAATTTGTAAACTAAAATACATCTCATTCTTGTCTAGGGTAATATCATTTAATCTTATTTCTAGTACCCCTACTTTACGAGAAACATTTTTAATCGTAGGCTTTTCAATATGTATATTTTCACAAAAAATATTATAATAGGTTTGAGGCTCAGAGGTATACAAGTCTATTTCATGAATGGACTTAGTTGGTGCAGTTATAGGCAAAGTATTACCTTCTTCTGATTTTACGTTTGCTGCCTCACCTTTAGGATTAGTTCCTGTAATGAATTGATTCACTGGTTGTGGTGTCGTAGCGGTACTCGTGACGACTGCAGGTTTTGGATCAGAAACAGATTCAGAGGTACTTGTTGCACTACCTTCAGTTATAGTAGCATTAGAAGCTACCTCCGGAGGGGTTTCTGAAGAAGGTACTGGCGTAGTTGTCCCATTTTGACCAACATTTATTCTTCCAATAGCGTTGGATGTCGTCATTACAAATACAAAATTAGTAACATCTTTAGTGGGGACTAAAACAAAGGAATAAATGTACCCATCTTTTGTGGTAACCGTTAAATTACTAAGTTGTTTGGTTTTTTTAGCTTTTAAAACTCCCAAGTTACTCTGTTCTTCATAACTGAACATAAAATCTGAAGAAGGTTCTGTAACATTTAAAATCTGATTGGGAAATATAAATGTTATAATATTCGCTTCATTTAAAGCTATTGAAATTGGTTCCCCCGAATGAGCGTATCCCATCTGAGTAGAAAGAAGTAAAAAAAATAAAATGTACTTCAAATATGTAGTAATCATAATGTTAGTAATTAGCGTAAAAAAATAAGTGAACCTTTAAAGGGTACTTTTCGTAATTGTTGGTTTACAAAAATCATGCCTTATGGCACTTATTTCCTACAATCTGGGACGGCAAAAGTAGCTAAAGCTTTAGAGTATAAAAAATATACTCGTTGAATGTTAGCGTAAAAAGTCTAAATGAAATTTAATTCGATGTAATGCACTGCGCAAATTAACGCTATAGTATAAATTTTAGGTTTAAGTAAGAATTAATTTGCAGTAAATTCTTGTTGAACATCGTAATTCTTCTAACAAGTGGTAGCTATAGATGGTATACTTTTTTAAATTTGTAATTGCTCTTTTTAGGAGCAAAAAAATTCAAAGTTTATTTAAGAAATGAAAAAGACATTATTTGACAAAGTATGGGATTCGCATGTAGTTAAACATGTAGAAGACGGACCAGATGTATTGTTTATAGACCGCCATTTAGTGCATGAAGTTACTAGTCCTGTGGCATTTTTAGGACTTAAAAATAGAGGTATTCGTGTACTTCATCCAGAGCGAACTTTTGCAACGGCAGATCATAACACACCAACAATCAATCAACATTTACCTGTAGCAGATCCGCTATCGGCAAATCAATTAAGAGCTCTAGAAGAGAATGCAAAAGAATATGGCATCTCTCACTGGGGACTTGGACATAAAAAAAATGGTATTGTTCACGTTGTAGGCCCTGAGTACGGTATTACACAACCTGGAGCAACTATCGTATGTGGAGATTCGCATACCTCTACGCATGGTGCTTTTGGCGCTATTGCTTTTGGTATAGGTACTTCTGAGGTAGAAATGGTATTGGCTACACAATGTATTATGCAGCCTAAGCCTAAAAAAATGAGAATTAATGTAGCTGGGAAACTTAATTTTGGTGTAACGCCTAAAGATGTTGCCTTATACGTTATTTCTAAATTAACAACTTCAGGAGCTACAGGATATTTTGTAGAATATGCAGGAGATGCATTTGAGGATATGACCATGGAAGGGCGTATGACTGTTTGTAACCTAAGTATAGAAATGGGCGCTCGTGGTGGTATGATTGCTCCTGATGAAAAAACATTTGAGTATATAAAAGGACGTGAGTTTACACCAACAGGTGCCGCTTGGGATAAAGCAATGGCCTATTGGGAAACCTTGCATACAGATCCTGATGCAGAATTTGACAAAGAATTAAGTTTCGATGCTTCTGATATTGAACCGATGATTACTTATGGTACCAATCCAGGTATGGGTATGGGTATTTCTAAGAATATTCCTAAAGCAGAACAAGTTGAAGGTGGCGTAAGTACCTATAAAAAATCTCTAGGCTATATGTCTTTTAATGAAGGGGATAGCATGATCGGGAAACCAATCGATTTCGTATTTATTGGAAGTTGTACCAACGGGCGTATCGAAGATTTTAGAGCTTTTGCTTCTATTATTAAAGGCCGCAAGAAAGCGCCAAATGTTACGGCTTGGTTAGTTCCAGGTTCTCACCAAGTAGAAGCGGCTATTAAAGAAGAAGGTTTGTTAGCGATCATTCACGAAGCTGGTTTTGAACTTAGAGAACCCGGTTGTTCTGCTTGTTTAGCTATGAATGATGATAAGGTACCTGCAGGTAAATTAGCCGTAAGTACATCAAACAGAAACTTTGAAGGTCGTCAAGGCCCAGGATCAAGAACATTGTTAGCTTCTCCACTTGTTGCAGCAGCTGCTGCAGTTACCGGAAAAGTTACCGATCCACGTGAATTAATGGAACAGTTGGCTTAATGCTAACTGCTTTGCGCAGACCGCTTAAATAAGAGATTATAAAAAATATAAAGTTTGGGAATTAGGTCATAAAATTAGTAGTATGATTTATAAGCTAACATCAGTTTTTCCTAAAGAAGAAATTTATTCTCTTACAAGCCAAATGCGCAGAGCATCATATTCAATACCTTCTAATATTGTAGAAGGTTGTGGTAGAGAAACAGACCAAGAGTTTAAACGATATTTAACTATTACCAGAGGTTCTGCAACTGAATTAGAATATTTTTTATTTCTAGTGAAAGATTTAGGAATTATAAATCAAAATGATTTTGACAAGGTAAATGAAAATGTGAATAGAGTTAAACGCTGTCTTAACAACCTAATTAATAAAATATAATAAGCGTGCGGCGTTCAGCGTCTTACGTAAAGCAACAAATATAATGGCATACGATAAATTCGAAATATTAACAAGTACTGCGGTTCCTTTAGCGATAGAGAACGTAGATACAGATCAAATAATACCTGCTCGTTTTTTAAAAGCAACAGAGCGTAAAGGGTTCGGCGATAATCTTTTTAGAGATTGGCGTTATAATACTGATGATTCTCCAAAGGCAGATTTTGTACTGAACGATAGTACTTATTCAGGGAAAATATTAGTTGGCGGTCGTAACTTTGGTTCAGGATCGTCTAGAGAGCACGCAGCATGGGCCGTTTATGATTATGGATTCCGTTGTGTAATTTCTAGCTTTTTTGCTGATATTTTTAAAGGAAACTGTTTAAATATTGGGGTATTACCTGTACAAGTAAGCGCAGACTTTTCTAACACACTATTTTCTGAAATAGAGAAAGATCCGAACACCCAAATTGAGGTGAATTTACAAGAACAAACGGTTACACTTTTAGCCACTGGAGCAAAAGAATCTTTTGACATCAATGGCTATAAAAAAGACAACATGTTAAACGGTTTTGATGATATTGATTACTTAATGAATGTTAAGACAGATATCATAGAATTTGCAAAACACACCCCTTTATAGGAATCTATATTTCTTTAGTGAAGTATAAAGATTCGCACTAGCGTTTACTCAATAATGAAAAAAAGAAAGATTGAAATAATGGATACTACACTCCGCGATGGTGAACAAACCTCGGGAGTGTCGTTTTCAGTTTCAGAAAAATTAAGTCTAGCAAAGTTATTACTAGAAGAGCTAAAGGTAGACCGCATAGAAGTGGCTTCTGCTCGTGTTTCTGATGGCGAATTGCTTGCTGTAAAACAAATTACAAGCTGGGCAAAAGATAATAAATACATTAATAAAGTAGAAGTACTTTCATTTGTAGATAAAGGAGTTTCAATAGATTGGATGCTTGAAGCTGGAGCAAAGGTTCAAAACCTTTTAACCAAAGGATCTCTAAATCATTTAACGCATCAACTTAAAAAAACGCCTACAGAACATTTTGAAGAAATTGCTTCGGTAATTGCATTAGCTACTCAAAATGGAATTGAAACGAATGTATACCTTGAAGATTGGAGTAATGGCATGCGGAACTCTAAATACTATGTATTTCAGTTTTTAGACTTTTTAGCAACGCAACCTGTGAAGCGTATTTTATTGCCAGACACCTTAGGCGTATTAACGCATAATGAAACCTTTGACTTTGTAAAGGCTATTGTGGACAAATATCCTGAACTTCATTTTGATTTTCATGGCCATAATGATTATGATTTAAGTGTTGCCAACGTTATGGAGGCGCTTAGAGCAGGATGCCATGGCTTGCACCTAACTGTAAACGGTATGGGAGAACGCGCCGGTAATGCACCTCTTGCAAGTGTCGTGGCGGTTATTAATGATTTTATGCCAGAGATAGAAACTGGTGTTAAGGAGTCTGCGCTATATAAAGTTAGTAAGTTGGTTTCTGCATTTACAGGTTTTGGTATTCCTGCTAATAAACCTATTGTTGGCGCTAATGTTTTTACACAAACTGCAGGGATTCATGCAGATGGAGACAGTAAAAATAACCTTTACTTTAATGATTTATTACCGGAGCGCTTTGGTCGTAAACGCCAATATGCTTTAGGAAAAACATCTGGTAAAGCCAATATTCAAAAGAATTTACAAGAATTAGGGCTTACTTTAAACAACGATGAATTAAAGAAAGTTACCCAACGTATTATAGAGTTGGGCGACAAGAAAGAACGGGTCACTAAAGATGATCTACCCTATATTATTTCTGATGTTTTAGATAGCGAAGGCTACCAAAGTAAAGCAAAAATAACTTCCTATTTATTATCACATGCAAAAGGCTTACAACCTTCTGCAGCAGTTTCGGTAGAGATTGAAGGAGAATTATACGAAGAACATGCACAAGGAGATGGTCAGTTTGATGCGTTTATGAATGCTTTAAAAAGAGTGTATAAAACAAAGCAAATAGAATTACCTAAGTTGATAGATTATGCGGTTCGTATCCCTCCTGGAAGTAATTCTGATGCATTGTGCGAAACAATTATTACTTGGGATAATCAAGGAAAAGAATATATTACACGTGGCCTAGATTCTGATCAAACCGTATCGGCCATTAAAGCCACAGAAAAAATGTTGAATATTATATAAGAAGAACTGTTCTTAAATTTGTAAACTTGAGAGTTTCAAGATTAGGAGTTTTATTTTTGGAGTATATATTTTAAAATAGATAGAATTAATTAAGACTTAATGTTTAAGTCTTAAGCTTAAAGTAACCTAGAATTATGAAATTAAATATTGCCTTATTAGCTGGAGACGGAATCGGCCCAGAAGTTATAGATCAAGCAGTAAAAGTATCAGATGCCATCGCTAAAAAATACGGTCATGATTTAAGTTGGACGCCAGCTTTAACCGGTGCAGCTGCAATTGATGATTGTGGAGAACCTTATCCAGATAGTACACATGCTGTTTGTGTGGCTGCAGATGCAGTATTATTTGGTGCTATTGGGCACCCTAAATATGATAATGATCCTTCTGCTAAAGTTCGTCCTGAACAAGGATTGCTTAAAATGCGTCAGAAACTTGGGTTGTTTGCTAATGTAAGACCAACCTTTACCTTTCCTTCTTTAATTGATAAATCGCCTTTAAAAAGAGAACGTATTGAAGGAACAGATTTAATAATTCTACGGGAATTAACAGGTGGAATTTACTTTGGTGAAAGAGGTCGTAAAGACAATGGAAATACGGCTTTTGATACCTGTACATATACGCGTGCTGAAGTTACCCGCTTAGCTAAGAAAGGTTTTGAATTAGCGATGACACGTAGCAAGAAATTATGTTGTGTAGATAAAGCTAACGTATTAGAATCTTCAAGGCTTTGGAGAGAAACCGTACAAGCAATGGAAAAAGACTATCCGGAAGTTACAGTGTCTTATGAGTTTGTAGATGCTGTTGCTATGCGTTTGGTACAATGGCCAAATTCATATGATGTGATGATTACAGAAAATTTATTCGGAGACATTCTTACCGATGAAGCATCTGTAATTTCTGGGTCTATGGGCTTAATGCCATCGGCATCTGTAGGTGAAAAAGCAAGGTTATACGAGCCAATTCATGGTTCATACCCACAGGCTGCAGGAAAAGATATTGCAAACCCATTAGCAACAGTACTTTCTGCTGCTATGATGTTTGAAGATTTTGGATTAACACAAGAAGCACAAGATATTAGAGATGTAGTAAATAAATCTCTTGCGGAAGGTATTGTAACAGAAGATTTATCTGAAGATAAAAAAGCGTATAAAACGAGTGAAGTTGGAGATTGGTTAGCTAAAAACATCTAGGCCCAACTTTTAAATAATAAAAAAGCCTCTGAATTAGTTTTCAGAGGCTTTTCTTTTAGGATTAAAAACTTCTTTATGCCTTTACAGCATACATTTTAGCTCTTTGTTCCTTAATACTTTTATCAGACATATAGTCATCAAATGACAAGTAACGGTCAATTGCTCCACTTGGTGTTAGTTCAATTATTCTATTCGCTACCGTTTGTGCAAATTCATGATCATGCGTCGTAAGTAAAATAGTTCCTTTAAAATTCTTCAGTGAATTGTTGAACGCCGTAATACTTTCAAGGTCTAAATGGTTTGTTGGTTCATCTAACATAAGAACATTAGCACGAATCATCATCATTCTACTCAACATACAACGTACCTTTTCACCACCAGATAAAACAGAACATTTTTTTAGGGCCTCTTCACCACTAAACAACATTTTTCCTAAGAAACCACGAACATAAACTTCTTCACGTTCTTCCTCCGTAGTCGCATACTGTCTTAACCAATCTACTAAACTATCGCTGCTTTCAAAAAAAGAATGGTTGTCTGCAGGTAAATAAGACTGGTTTGTAGTAATTCCCCATTGGAATTCTCCACTACCTGGCAATCTATTACCGTTTATTATTTCATAAAAAGCGGTTGTTGCTCTAGAGTCTTTAGAGAATACCGCTACTTTATCTCCTTTTGCAAGGTTAATATTTACATCTTTAAATAATAAATCTCCGTCTTCAGAAGTTGCAGATAGTTTTTCTACATTTAAAATCTGATCTCCAGCCTCTCTTTCACGTTCAAATATAATCGCAGGATACCTTCGGCTAGAAGGTTTAATATCGTCTATCTTTAATTTAGAAAGCATTTTTTTACGTGATGTTGCTTGCTTACTTTTTGCAACGTTAGCACTAAAACGCATAATAAATTCTTGTAATTCTTTAGCTTTCTCTTCAGACTTTTTATTTTGTTGTGCACGTTGTCTTGCAGCTAACTGGCTACTTTCATACCAGAAGGTGTAGTTACCAGAATATAGATTAAGTTTTCCAAAATCAATATCGGCAATATGCGTACAAACAGAATCTAAAAAGTGACGGTCATGCGAAACAACGATTACGGTATTTTCATAATTAGCTAAGAAATGTTCTAACCAACTAATCGTTTCATAATCCAAATCATTGGTAGGTTCATCCATAATCAACACATCAGGATTACCAAAAAGAGCTTGTGCTAATAAAACCCTAACTTTAAGTTTAGAATCCATATCGCCCATATTGGTATAATGCAAATCTGCATCAATCCCTAGGTTAGATAATAAGGCTGCAGCATCACTATCTGCATTCCAACCGTTCATTTCTTCAAACTGAACCTGAAGCTCCCCTATTCGATCTGCATTTTTATCATCATAATCAGCATATAAGGCATCCATTTCTGTTTTAATTGCAGCTAAAGGCTTGTTACCCATCACTACAGTTTCTAAAACAGTAATAGCATCATATTCATTGTGGTTCTGCTCCAGAATAGACATACGTTTTGTAGGCTCTAGAGAAACATGGCCAGAAGTTGGGTCTATTTGACCCGCCATAATTCTTAATAATGTAGATTTCCCTGCGCCATTGGCACCAATAACACCATAACAGTTCCCCTGAGTGAAAGAAATATTCACATCATCAAAAAGAACTCTTTTTCCAAATTGTACCGATAAATTGGATACAGATAACATATACAGTAGTTTAAAATTTGTGCAAAAATAGATAAAATTTACCCTTAAAACTAGTATTAACGCTTATGAAATAGTAAGGAAAATTTATCGAATAATAATTTTAACGGTGCGTTAACAGCATATACATATGGTGTTTATTAAATTCGCTTCCCTAAGAATTGTTGATATATATGTATAAATATTCTTTTTGTCTCTTATTGTTGAGTTTAACTGCTTGTTTTTCAGATGATAAAGACTCCCCTACTATTTTTGCTGGAGAAATTATTAATCCTACGAGTCAAACTGTAATCTTATATAAAGATGATGTTGTTGTAGATTCTGCCCAGTTAGATATGCATAATAGATTTTCTATTAAGCTAAAAAATCTAGAAGAAGGCTTATATAATTTTAGACATGCTCCTCAATATCAATATGTATATTTATCTAAGGGAGACAGTTTATTAGTACGTTTAAATACCATATATTTTGATGAATCTTTAGTATTTTCGGGTAAAGGAGAAGAAATTAATAACTTTTTAATTGAAGTCTTTCTTAATACGGAAGAAGAAGAAAAAGCTGTGAACTCTTATTTTAATTTGAGTCCTGAAATTTTTTCTGCAAAAATAGATTCCCTTCGAGAGACTAAAATTTCACTTTTAGAAGAGTTACGTAAAGATATTGAATTAACCCCTAAGTCTATAGAAATGGCGAAAGCCAGTATAGATTATAGTGCTTATATTAATAAAGAAAAATATCCTTTTAAACACTTAAAAAAGAACAGAGACAATTTAGTAACAGATATTTCTGATGAATTTTATGACTATCGTGACGATTTAAATTTTGATGATAAGGATCTGACATTTTATACCCCTTATTATGATTATATGAAGCGTCATTTTGACAATGTTGCTTTTACACATTGTTCGGAAGATTGCTCTGATGGAGGAAGAGTTATAAAAGATCAATTACATTTTAATCAGCATAAATTAAAGTTAATAGACAGTATCGTTAAAGAGAAGAAATTAAGAGATAATTTATTTAGAAATGTTGCAATGACCTACTTCCTAAAGGTTCATGATAATGTGGAAAACAATAAGCTTTTTTTAGAAAATTTTCATAAACTATCTAATAACAATGATCATATAGCAGAAATACATAGCTTATATGAGAGTGTTATAAAAATGCAACCTAATCATGAATTGCCTCTTGTAAATGTTATTGATAGTGTTGGCAATTCTGTTTCATTAACTTCTTTGGCAGAAGGCAAAGAAAATGTAATCTTTTATTTCTGGACCGTTAATAATCCTAGGCATTTTGAAAATATTACCCGACAAGTATCTAAGCTTGAGAAAATTTATCCTGAAACTAAATTTATAGGAATTAGCCTTAGCGAATTAGATGAAAATTGGAAAAGTATGATTGGTACTTCAGGTATTGGTTTTAAAAATCAATACAGATCAGAAGAAGATAAAAAATTAAGAGCAACCTTAATTATTGATGGTCTTAATAAAGCTATTTTGGTTACAGACGGGATTATTGTAGACGCTTATAAAGATATGTATGCGCTGTAATAACTTTGTAGTGACTATAGAACTTTAGGGTACAAAAAAAACTGCTAACCCTCCCCTAGTTAGCTTTAAGACATAATGAATAGTCTGTTCACTACGTTATTTATGCTTTTGGAGCATAATCTATTTCTTTAATTTTAGTAATATGCTGTACATTAAAATTCTACATTTTTAAAGGACTCTTTACCCGCAATTAAAAAAGAAGTAACTATCTCGTTTTCATATTAAAAGAGATGCTAGCATCCTTTAGCTTATAAGAAGATGTACTCAATATATTTAGAATAAGAAAGCAGAAAGCCGCTAAACATTGTTTAGCGGCTTTCTTATGCTATAAGGAGTACTATTAATTAGTTTCCTTTTTTGTAATCTTCTAAGAATTTAGCTAGGCCAATATCAGTAAGTGGGTGCTTTAATAAACCTTCAATAGAAGATAAAGGACCGGTCATTACATCTGCACCTAATTTAGCACAATCAATAACATGCATTGTGTGTCTAACAGAAGCGGCTAAAATTTGAGTTTCATAACCATAGTTGTCATAAATTAAACGAATTTCTGCAATAAGGTTTAAACCATCTGTAGAAATATCATCTAGACGACCGATGAAAGGAGAAACATAAGTAGCACCTGCTTTTGCAGCCAATAAAGCTTGACCAGGAGAGAATACTAAAGTTAGATTTGTTCTAATCCCTTTATCGCTAAAATACTTACACGCTTTAATACCTTCTTTAATCATTGGTAATTTTACCACGATTTGTTCGTGTAATTCAGCAAGCTCTTCACCTTCTTTAACCATTCCTGCATAATCGGTAGCAATTACTTCTGCAGAAACATCACCATCAACAATATTGCAAATGTCTACATAGTGCTTTAGGATGTTATCTCTACCTGTAATGCCTTCTTTTGCCATTAAAGATGGGTTTGTGGTAACACCATCTAAAACACCTAATTCTTGAGCTTCTTTAATTTGAGCAAGATTTGCTGTATCTATAAAAAATTTCATGCTTCTATTTTTAGTATTATTAATTGAAAATCTATGAGTTACAAAGCTACAATTTATAATGGTTTATGAGTAATTTCTCGTACACTTTATCTGGAAGAATATTTTTTAGTAAAAGAGAAAATTTCTGCATAAAATCTCCCACCTTATAATGTACTTTTGGATTAGCCTTATTTATAATAGCAAATACCTTATGCGCTACCTGCATGGGGTTGCCACCGCTATCTACATCATTGTTTATAGCATCTAAAGTTGTGCGATACGGTTTCTCATAGGGGGAGTCTTTTATTACGGGTGCATGATAACGTCCAGAAGCAATATTCGTAGCAAAATCTCCTGGAGCTAAATTAGTCATTTGAACACCAAAATCTTTAATTTCCATGCGCATGGCTTCAGTTACTAACTCTAAAGCTCCTTTTGTGGCCGAATAAATACCGCGGTAAGGCAGTCCCATAAACCCTGCAATAGAAGTAATATTAATAACAAGTCCCGATTTCTGAATTCGCATTTGTGGCAATACCGCTTTTATCATTCGGATAGGGCCATGAAAATTAGTGTCAAATGCTTTAACAATTTCAGCATTAGGAGTTTCTTCTATAGGTCCTGTAATCCCTATTCCTGCATTATTTACTAAAACATCAATTCTACCCTCACGTTTTATTAATTCTAAAATGGCAGCAGTTATGGTCTCTTCTTTTTTTACATCTAATTCTAATAAATCAAATGCATCAAAATCAGGATATTTAATTTTACTTCTGGTAGTACCGTATACTTTAAAACCTTTCGACTTAAGAAAAATACCAATAGATTTACCTATACCTGATGAACCACCAGTAATTAAAACAACTTTTTGTTCCATAACAAATTTTAATGGATACAAAGAAACGAATAATAAATAAGGAGAAAAAAGGAGTAGTAAATTAATGAAGAATAAAAAATGGCAAGCTACCTACGTCGCACCGCTACGACTACATACCCTTGCTGCGTTCCCACCCTGGGGGATTCTGCAGGAGCTGGTCGCGTAGGACTTGCCGCTGCAAATATACAATGTTTTAATTTTTTCACAATCATTTTAGATTCTAAATTTAAATAAATACCTTGCCAGTAAATAGAATTATAGCTATCTAATTGAAAGCCAAATTCTTGAACAATTAATTTTTTCTTTACAGCCTAAAAAAAATTTAAAAATCACTAAATGAAATCTATTTTTTCTATTACTTCACTCCTATTAATCATTATTTTGAATGCTTGTGGAAGCAGTAATGCTGTTCCTGCAGATTTATTTGAAATACAATTGACAGGTAATAAAACAGAATTTCAGCAAAATGAAGCTGTTGGCATTTCTTTGAAAAATAAAAAAGGTCTCGAAGTAGAGAGTATTTTGTACTCAATTAATGACCAGCCCTTAAAGGTAGAAAATGATCAAATAGTTTTTGATATGCCACATTTGGGCGAAAAAACCATTACCGCTACCATAGCATACGAGGGTAAGACAGGTAATATTCAAAAAAACATTAAAATATTAGCAGCAAAAGGTCCTGAAGTATATACCTATGAAATTATTAATGAATATCCTCATGACCAAAAAGCATTTACCCAAGGCTTAGAATTTTATAAGGATACACTTTATGAAAGTACAGGTAGGAAAGGACAATCATTTTTACGAAAATTAGATTTTAAAACAGGTAAGGTTTTTAAGCAGGCAGATTTAGATAAGCAGTATTTTGGGGAAGGACTTACCATATTGAATGATAAAATTTACATGCTTACTTGGCAAAGCGGTTTAGGTTTTATATATGATGTAAATACTTTAGAAAAAATTGATAGCTTTAAATATGGAGCTAGTAAAGAAGGTTGGGGTCTTACTAATGATGGAGAACGATTGTATAAGAGCGATGGAAGTGAAAAAATATGGTTGCTTAATCCTGAAACATTGGTAGAAGAGGATCACATAGAAACCGTAACGAATAAATCTATATTTAATAAAACAAATGAGTTAGAATATGTAGACGGACTCATATATGCCAATGTATGGCAAAAAGAGAGCATGATGATTATTGATGCTGTTAGTGGTGCAATAATTGGTGTAATAAACTTTGGAGGTTTAAAAGATAAAGTAACAAAGCATGCAGATTTAGATGTTTTAAATGGTGTTGCTTATAACCCTAAAAGAGGGACTTTTTTTGTTACTGGAAAAAATTGGGATAAATTATTTGAAGTAAAAATAATTAAAAAATAATGCCAAAATCTTTTCATAAAACGATACAGGTTACAGCAGATGATTTAGACGATTTGAATCATGTAAATAATGTACGTTATGTACAGTGGATTCAGGATATAGCTAAAGAACATTGGCAAGAAAAAGCACCAATAGAGCTTTTAGAACAGTGCATATGGGTGGTAAAAAGCCATTATATTGAATATAAAAAAGCCGCTTTTCTTAATGATAGTATTGAGATAAAAACGTACATAAAAGAATCTAAAGGAGCGCTGTCTGTTCGTGTGGTAGAAATGCATGATAAAGAATCTAAGCAATTACTTTTAAAATCGAAAACAGAATGGGTTCTATTAGATACTAAAAGTAATAGACCAATCAGAGTTTCTGAGGCTATTATTGCAATTTTCAAGTAAATCATATTTATGAAAACCATCCAGTTTCGTATTTTCTATTTTCTAACACTTTTTGTTCTAATTCTATTATGGAGTTCTTGCCGAAAAGATTTTGATTACGAAAACACTACTGGAAATCTATCTTTTTCTAAAGACACAGTCTATCTAGATACTGTTTTTGCAAATATAGGGAGCAGTACCTATTCATTAAAAGTATATAATAGAAGCAATAAAGACCTTCAAATTCCATCTATAACACTAGAAAACGGATTAGAGAGTGCTTACCGCATAAATGTAGATGGGCAAGCTGGAACTGAATTTTTGAATGTACCTCTTTTGGCAAAGGATAGCTTATATATCTTTATAGAAGCTACATTTGATAGTGCCGCAACCAACCAAAATGAATTTTTATACATAGATGCCTTACGTTTTGATACAGGTATATACGAACAGAAAGTTCCCGTAGTCACCCTTGTCAAAGACGCTATATTTCTATTCCCAGCGGCAGGTCATGAAGAAAATTTAGTACTAGGTACAGACCGTAATGGAGAAGAAATAAAAGTAGCTAGTTTTGAATTGAGTGATGATCAATTGAATTTTACAAATGAAAAAGCTTATGTTATCTATGGGTATGCAACGGTACCAAAAAACAAAACACTGACTATTGCTGCAGGATCAAGAGTATTTTTTCATGAAAATTCTGGCTTATATATTCAGGAAAATAGTAACCTCCATATAGAGGGGCAGAAAAGCAAGGACTCTATAGCACTAGAAAATGAAGTCATTTTTGAGGGAGACCGATTAGAACCTGAGTATGCTACGACAGCTGGACAATGGGGTACCATTTGGTTTAATGCTCGTAGTCTTGGCAACCATATAAATTATCTGACGGTTAAAAATGCAAACATAGGATTAGTAGTCAACGGAGATCACACGAATACCACTCTAAATTTAACGCTAAAAAACACTCAAGTTTACAATAGTTCTTCTATTAATTTATGGGTTAAAGGAGCTTTTATAAATGCAGAAAATGTAGTTCTGGCAAACTCGGGTGCTTCTTCTGTACTTATGACAGGAGGAACTATGCAACTTACGCATGCAACTATTGCTAACTACTGGTCAAGTGGCAGTAGTTCTGGATATGCATTACAAATAACAAACGAAGAGAACGAAACAAGTTTTGCTAGTTTAGGAAATTGTATTATTGATGGAAATAGCACTACAGAATTATCTTTATTAAATTTTGATAGCAGTACAGATTCTTTAAAATTTAGTTTAACCAACTGTATCTTAAAAATAAACAAAGAGCGCTTTGTAGCTAATCCCTTATATGATTTTCAGAATAGTAACCGCTACACCAATGTCTTTTTTAATGAGGCTTCTGAATTTGTAAGTCCTACCACAAATAATTTCTCATTAAAATCTAGTTCATTTGCTCTTGGCAAGGGAGATGCCACCATAGCTAATCAAGTTCCCTTAGCTATAAATGAAGTAGATCGTACTACAGCTCCCGATATTGGAGCGTATCAGTATACTTTTAAATAAAGTAGATAAATTTTATAGAGGTCAGTAGCTAACTTCGTATCTTGATACTCAGTAAATATATTAAATTATGGATATTTTCAAGGGTCAAAATCTTCTAGAGTTCTCTGATTGCTTCAAAACGGACAATGATTGCAAAGAATATTTAGCAAATATTAAGTCTAAAACCCCTTTTAAATGTTCTAGATGCAATCATATAGCCTGTCAAACACGTGCTGATTTCTCTAGGCAATGTAATATTTGTAGACATACAGAATCCGCAACAGCAGATACATTATTTCACAAGGTAAAGTTTGGTGTTCGCAAAGCATTTTTTATTTGTTTTGAGATGGCTACAAGCACGAAAAGCTTATCTGCAAGTTATATGGGAGTACGTTACGGAGTAACAGAAAAAACAGCTAGACTTTTTATGCTTAAGGTCAGAGAAGCTATGTCTTCGAGTGGGAATAATCCTATGGACGGAGTTGTTCATGTAGATGAATTTGTTTTAGGGGGCAGAGAAGAAACAAAAGTTGGCAGAAGCTACAATGCTAAGAAAAAGAAGGCGGTTACAGCTGTTCAGCTTACAGAAGATGGAAAGGTAAAAAGAATGTATGCTATGAAAATAGATGATTTTTCAGCACAATCCTTACAATATATTTTTGTCAACCATATCAGCCGAAACGCAAAGATTACTACAGATAAATGGAGAGGCTATAGTCCTATTGCAAAGGCTTACGACATCACACAAATAGAAAGTAATGGAGGGTTAAATTTTAAAGCGCTTCATACAATGATACATCAGGTTAAATCTTGGATAAGAACAACTTATTCTTGGGTTAGTGACAATAATTTAAATAGATATTTCAATGAATTTTGTTTTAGAATAAACAGATCTCAAAGTAAAGCTACAATATTCAATAATCTTATTGTTAAAATGGTCAATAATGATAAAATCAATCAAGCTGAATTAATAAGTAATTAACTACTGACCTCTAAAATTTTATTAAATCGCATTGTTTTTCTGCTGTTTTAGAACCAAAACCCTTGAAAGTCAAAGGTTTTCGTGCAGTCTGTTGTTCGTAACATATAGTAATTTGCGAACAAATTCAATTTCATGGAATACAATTATACCATTATAAATTCCGACAATACGTTTAGCCATACACTTAGAACTCAGTTAGTAAACTTTAAAGAGTTTAACTGTGCAGGGGTAGCTGAAAATTGTTCAGAAGGATTGAATATTATCCTGAAAGAATTACCCGAGATTGTTTTTATAAATTTAAATGATAAGGCAGAAGCTTGTTTTATGATGGTGATGGAATTACACCAATATTTAAAATATATCCCTGTATTTATTGGCATTTCAAAGAGTAAAGATTATGCCTATAAAGCAATTAAAAATGGATTTTTTGATTACTGGTTGCAACCCTTGAATGAATTTGATATTCGAAAATCGGTATTAAAATTACAGAAAAGAGATTTAAAAAACGAGTGTATAAATACAACACTATGCTTAAAATCTTACAAAGATTACCGGTATATAAATACAAGTGAAATTCTTTATTTAAAAGCAGACAATAACACCACAGATGTTTTTTTAAATGACGGTACTATTATTAGTGCTTTTAAAACTTTAAAAACATTTGAAGATAGACTGCCCAGTAATTTTATAAGGATTCATCAAAGCTATATTCTCAACACCGATTATATTTCTAGAATTAACTATGGTAAATCAATCTGTACTATAAAGAATAATAACACCACACTCCCCTTCTCTAAATCTTACAAGTCAAATATAGATGAAGTAAAGAAAATACTAACCAAAACGACAATTAACGCTTTAAATTAAGTAAATTCTTACAAAATATAGGTGAATACTCACGGAATAAGCCTGTTTACTTCAACAAATTTCAGGATACTATAAAAAATATAGTTGCGCTATACTTTTGATTTCAAATTAGATAACCAATTTAAATCAAAGATAGTATGAAAAAATTAGTAGCAGTATTCGCAGTAGTAGTTTTAAGTTTAGGGATGTTTTCTTGTACATCTGAAGCTAGTCAAGATGAAGATCAATTGTATGTAAACTCACCAATTGCCTGTGATGATTGTGGACATGTTACCACAAAAGGAAATTAAGTTATGCAATTACCAATAATTGAAGCTTTAAATAAATCATTTATTTAAAGCTTTTTTTTATCTTGTACGCTCAATTATTTAAATGCAAACAAGCAAATTTATATACTTTAAGACACCTATATATATACTTTTAGTGCTCTTTCTTTTTTCTTGCACTAAAAATGATTCTTCAACACAAGAAAATAGTAGTACTGAAATTATTCAAGATTCTTTATTTACCCTCGTAAATAGTAGCTCAGATACCAACCTTAATCTTGAAGAAAGAAAGAAAATAATCCAAGAAGCTTTTTATAAAGTTAACCTACTTCGCACAGATTCCATCAAATTAAAACATTTAACTAACTTATCTTATAATTCCATTCAGTTAAAAGATTCTATCTTTTTCAGAACAATTAACAAAGAAACGATTGAATTAGCCAAAAAACAAAAAGATTCTGTGGCCATGGCAGAAGCGTACTGGGATCTGGGGATCTATTTAGAGAACACTAAATTAATAGATAGTACCTATTATTATTATAATGAAGCATTAACGATATATTCAAAACTGAAGAATCAAAAGAAAATGGCTTTCCTCTTTAATTCGATTAGTACTATTCAACGAAAATTAGGGGACTATGCAGGTGCTGAGCAAACCACAATTAAAGCTTTAGAAATTTTTAAAAAGTCTAAAAATTTTTTAGGAATGTCTAATAGCTATAATAGTTTAGGATCTATCACCCATTCTTTAGGAGACATCGAAAAGGCGATTCAATATTATCAAAAAGCTAGTAGTTATTTAGATTCTATACCGGAAGACGTGTCTATTAATAGAGTTTATATCACTAACAACATCGGTGTCTCTAATATGTTGTTAAACCAATATAGAGAAGCCGAAAATAGTTTTGAAAAAGTAGTTAATTTTGAAAATTTAAGAGCTACAAATCCTGAATTCTTAGCAAAAGCGATGGTTAACTTGGCCAATGCCAAAAAAAAGCAATTTAGTACAGAAGACTTAGAACCTCAGTATTTAGCAGCTCTAGAAATAACCAAAGAATACAATAATATCTTTAGCGAAGCCACTTCCACAGGTCACTATGCACAATATTTAGCTTACAAAAAAGACACGATAAAAGCTGTGAAAATGGCCAAAATTGCATTGGTGTTTTCTGAGAAAGCAGAAAATTTTGAAAGCTTACTTAGAACGCTAAATTTCTTAACATTAGTAGATAAAAAAAATGCATCTACCTACGCACAAGAATACTTTGTTATTGATAAAAAGCTACAAGAAGATGAACGAAAATTACGAGATAAATTTGCTCGTATACGTTTTCAAACAGATGAATTTATAGAACGTAATGAACTTCTAGCAAAACAAAATGTATTATTAACCCGAGAAAAACGCTTATGGAGCGCACTAGCTGTACTAGGTTTAATTGGTATTGTAGCTATATTAATTATTGTAATACAACGGATAAAGAATAACAATCTTCGTTTTAAACAGCAACAGCAAGAGAGTAATCTTGAAATATTTAATCTGTTATTAGTACAGCAAAGTAAATTTGATGAAGGAAAAAAAATAGAACAAGAACGCATTTCACAAGAATTACATGATGGGTTCTTAAATAAAATTTTAGGAATACGACTGGTTTTACTCGGTCTTAATAAAAGGCAGGACGAGACATCTATAGCCCAGAGAGCCGAAGTTATAACACAGTTAGCAGATTTATCAGAAGAGATTAGAAGTATTTCTCATGAGCTAAATGAGGCCGCTTTTCAAAAAATGCAAAACTTTATGGAAGCTATTAAATCTTTGATAAAAACGTTTCAAACAGGATCAGAGACACTTAAATACTCCTTTAAATTCAATACAGATCTGGACTGGGATAGCCTTGATAGTACTTTAAAAATTAATCTATATAGAATTGTTCAAGAAAGTATTCAAAACTGTATCAAACATGCGGAAGCAAGTACTATTTTCGTTAATTTTGATGTAGTAGATAGTTCGTTAATGGTTACTATAGAAGATAATGGCAAAGGTTTTGATAGTAAAAGATCTAAAAAAGGAATTGGATTCCGTAATATTTCTTCTAGATTGAAAAAATTAAATGGTTCATTAGTTGTGGACAGTGTTATGGGTTCCGGAACAAAATTAGTTTTAAAGATTCCGTACCAAAATGAAATTGATAAAATAGCATAGCTTAAAATAGTAATTAAATGAAGACCCTAAAAATCTTAGCCGTAGATGATCATCAAATGACGATGATAGGATACAAATATATTCTTGAAGATGCTGAATTTGATGACTTTGTTGTTGAAATGGACATGGCAACAACCTTTAAAGAAGGAAAAGAAAAAATTGAACTTTCGGTAACTAGTAATAATTTATATGATTTAATTCTATTAGATATACAGTTATCTCCAGTAGTTGATGGTGTACCTAGTACAGGTCAAGATTTAGGCGTTATCGCACGTAATATTGCACCTTCTTCTAAGATTGTATTTCTATCTTCTTTTAGTGATAACTATAGAATTAATAGCATCCTAAGAACTGTAAATCCTGAAGGATACATGGTTAAAACAGAAATCAATGAGTTTGTATTAAAAGAAATGGTAGAAACTGTCCTTACTTCTCCCCCTTATTATACAAAAAAAGCATTGATTGCTATTCGAAATAAAATGTCGACTAATATACATTTAGACGATACAGACATTAAGATTTTATATTATTTATCTATAGGTACACGTACTAAAGATATGGTAGAATACGTACCACTATCTATTAGTGCTATTGAAAATAGAAAGCGTCAAATTAAAGAGATTTTTAGCGTTGAAAATGAAAATGACAATGCCTTAATCGCCTCTGCTAAAGAAAAAGGATTTATTTAACCTCTAAAAAATAAAATTTTAGCATTATAAATCACTTACAATCAAATAATTATATTTTCCTAAACGAAAACCTTTGAAAGTCAAAGGTTTTCGTGCAGTCTAAGCTTCAGATTATAAACTAATTTTGTTTTATAGCTTATAAAGAGAAAAATGTCGTCTAAAAATAATAAACCTCGAAAAAAAATACTGGCTTTCGGATCCGAGGAGAATAAAATTCTTGGTTTAGATGCCTTTATGTTGAAAATTGAAAAATATTTTTTTTGTAATGTATCTATCGTTAGTGAAGATACTTCTGTAACAAAAAATGATTTGGTTCTAGACATCAACTTTAATTTTAATATCAAACAAGGACTTTCTATTCTAGCCGAAGGTAAATTAGAGGGGCATGATTTAATGCTTAAAAATGAAGATGGTCATTTCTTTTTTACAGCTCTTGAAAAATTGCGTAATGCATCAAGAAATACTTTTGATATTAAGGAATTGAACTTAATTTTTGAGGATTGTACTATAATAATTTATAGGATTTTTGAAAATAGCATTCCATTAGAAATTGATAAGCTTATTTTAGAATTACATAAAAACTATATTTATTACACTAAAGGTTTATCACAACTACCTTATGAAATACATATTCCTGTTTTAGAGAAAAGTAATTTTTTAAATAAAAAAACGTTATTGAATTGTAATACTAAAGAAATAGACCAAAAGAACTATAATGGTTTTTGGGGCTTATATTTTGATAGCATCGTAGATAGTGAGATTTATGACTCTCAATCAAAAGAAATTATATATGGTAAATTAACCATGTTAGAGTAATACCTAGGGCTTAAGTCAAGTTGTTGAAATATACGCTGTAGTATATTTATAAATAACAAGATTTTCGGGGACTAGTGTTTTTTAGTTTGAAACCTAAGAGAAAAGCCATTAAATTAATTTTTAATGGCTTTTTGAATATAAGTATATTAATTTTTAATTAACAAGCATAGAAAAGTTCTCTATGACTCATCAATTCATTTACTTTAGTTCTTACTTCTTCTATAACATCCTCATTATCAGCATTCATTAGTACTTCATCTATAAAGTCAACAATTGTAGACATATCATCTTCTTTTAAGCCTCTGGTTGTAATTGCAGCTGTACCAAAACGAATTCCTGAAGTTATAAATGGTGATTTATCATCAAAAGGAACCATATTTTTATTTGCGGTAATATCTGCTTTAACTAAAGTGTTTTCTGCATCTTTACCCGTAATGTCTTTATTTCTCAGATCAATTAACATCATATGATTATCTGTTCCTCCAGAAATAATTTCATATCCTTTTTTAATGAATGCCTTAGCCATAGCATCAGCATTTTTCTTCACTTGTAAAATATATGTCAAATATTCATCTGTTAATGCTTCACCAAAAGCAATAGCTTTAGCTGCAATGATGTGTTCTAAAGGTCCTCCTTGATTTCCAGGAAATACCGCTAAATCTAATAAAGCAGACATTTTTCTAAGCGTACCATTTTTTAATTTAATTCCGAAAGGATTGTCAAAATCTTTCCCCATTAATATTAGTCCACCTCTAGGTCCTCTTAATGTTTTATGTGTTGTTGTCGTAACAATATGACAATGAGGAATTGGGTCATTTAAAATTCCTTTAGCTATTAAGCCAGAAGGGTGAGAGATATCAGCTAATAAAAGTGCACCAACACTATCTGCAATTACTCTAAAACGTTCAAAATCTATATCTCTAGAATATGCAGAAGCACCAGCAATAATCATTTTTGGTTGTTCTTTTTCTGCTATTTCCTGAATTTTATCATAATTTAAAACTCCAGTTTCTTTTTCAACACCGTAAAATACAGGGTTGTATATTCTACCTGAAAAATTTACAGGTGATCCATGTGTTAAGTGCCCTCCGTGAGAAAGGTCAAATCCTAAAATAGTATCCCCAGGTTTTAAACACGCATGGTAAACAGATGCATTAGCTTGTGAACCAGAATGTGGTTGCACATTTGCATAGGCTGCACCAAATAATTGTTTAGCTCTGTCAATTGCAATTTGCTCCACAACATCTACAACCTCACAACCACCATAATACCGTTTTCCTGGATAGCCTTCAGCATATTTATTGGTTAATACAGAACCTGCAGCTTCCATTACTTGATCACTTACAAAGTTCTCAGAAGCAATAAGTTCTATTCCATTAATTTGGCGCTGTTTCTCTTCAGCAATTAGTTCAAAAATTTGATTGTCGCGTTGCATAATAAATAAACTGTTAAATGAGATGCAAAAATACGAATTGACCCTCGTTAATTGGAAGAAAATAATATATTTGATTATAGAACTTATTAAACACTAATTAACAATTTTGATATGCCCATAAAAACTAACGATCCAAATAAAAAAACATGGATACCTGTACCCGAAAACTCTGATTTTCCTATTCAAAATATTCCATTTGGTGTCTTTTTGACTAGAGACGATGTAATAACTATTGGTACTCGTATAGGGAACCATGCCATAGATTTAGGAGCGTTGCATCAATTGGGGTATTTTAAAGATATTCCCTTAACAGATGATATTTTTTTACAAGATACATTGAATGATTTTATCTCTGACGGCCAAAAAACATGGCGTTTGGTTCGGAACCGTATATCTGATATTTTTGATAAAGATAACGGGTCTTTAAGAGATAATGACGACCATAAAAAAGTAGTTCTTTTTACCATGGAAGAAATTGAAATGCAACTGCCAGTACTCATTGGTGATTATACTGATTTCTATTCTAGCAAAGAACACGCAACTAATGTGGGTACTATGTTTAGAGACCCAAACAATGCCTTATTACCAAACTGGCTTCATATTCCAGTAGGGTATCACGGTAGAAGTTCTTCTATTGTAACGAGTGATACACCGGTTAGGAGACCTATGGGACAAACAATGCCTGCGGGCGCAGAAACTCCTGTATTTGGGCCTTCAAAATTAGTAGATTTTGAGCTAGAAATGGCTTTTATTACTACAGATGCCAATGTTTTAGGAGAACCAATTCCTGTAGACGAAGCTGAAGAATATATCTTCGGAATGGTTTTATTTAATGATTGGAGTGCTAGAGATATTCAAAAATGGGAATATGTACCGTTAGGTCCGTTTTTAGCTAAAAACTTTGCATCATCAATATCACCATGGATTGTAACTATGGATGCTTTACAACCTTTTAAAGTAGACAGCCCAGCACAAGATCCTAAGCCACTACCCTATTTAGTTCAAGAAAATGGTAATAAAAGTTATGACATTCACTTAGAAGTAGATATTATACCAGAAAATAGTACAGCGACTACGGTCACAAAATCTAATTTTAAATACATGTATTGGACCATGTCTCAACAATTAGCACACCATACCATTAATGGTTGTAATGTAAATAGTGGTGATCTAATGGGAAGCGGAACAATATCTGGACCCACACCAGATTCTTATGGTTCTATGCTAGAGTTAAGTTGGGGTGGTAAAAATACAGTTCCTTTAAATGACGGTTCAACAAGAAAATTTATAGAAGATAATGATACTGTAGTTATTAAAGGATTCTGTAAAAATGATGCTATAAGAATTGGTTTTGGTGAAGTATCAACAAAATTATTACCAGTTTTTCAAGCTAAGAAAAAGTAGTAACCATTTAGGTTAAGTAGCATTTTTACATACTAGAAGTGTATCATTAACGTTTTCATATTAAAATATGGCATGGCTATTGAAAATAGTTCCATGAAACCCATAAATAATTATTATGAAAAAAATTCTACTTGCAACCAGTATACTTTTTTTTATATCCTGTGGAGGTGTAAAAAAAACACAAGAAGCATTAAATTCGGGAAATTATTCTAGTGCCATTAACAAGGCACTAGATAATTTGGTCGATAATAAAACAAAGAAAGGAAATCAACCTTATATCTTATTATTAGAAGAAGCTTTTAAAAAAAATACAGCGCGGGAATTGAAGCAAATTGCCTTCTTACAAAAAAGTAATAATGCTGCAAATTATGAGCAGATTTATACGAGCTATGTACAGCTAAAACAAATTGAAGAACGAATCCAGCCGCTATTGCCTTTGACAATTTATGAGGAAGGCCGTGAAGCCAAATTTTCGTTTAAAGATTATGATGCTAAGATAATTGCCACAAAAGATCAATTATCAGCTTATTTATATACCAACGCTTCCAAGCTTCTAGATCAGTCTTTAGAAAAAAATGATTTTAGAAAAGCGTATGATGACTTGTTATATTTAGAGAAACTGAATCCAGGATATAAAAACACAAGTGCTAAAATTAAAGAAGCACACCTAAAAGGAATCGATTATGTACAGGTGCGTTTGTTTAATGATACCCAACAAATTATCCCTAGTAGATTAGAAGAAGATTTGCTGAATTTTAATACGTTTGGCTTAAATAATTTATGGACAGAATACCATACCAATGCTATTGACAACATACCCTATGATTATGAAATGGATGTAGTTTTTAAAAATATTTCTATTTCTCCTGAACAAATTAAGGAAAAACAAATAAGTAAAGAAAAACAAATTAAAGACGGGTATACTTATGCATTAGATCGTAGCGGTAATCAGGTTAAAGATAGTTTAGGAAACAGAATCAAAATTGATAAATTTAAAACTGTTAAGTGCGATTTTTATCAGTTTACACAGTTTAAATCAGCAGAAGTTGCTGGTCAAGTTAATTTTTTAGATTTAAAAACTAAGCAACAAATAAACACCTACCCATTAGCAAGTACATTTGTTTTTGAACATAGCTACGCAAAGTATAGTGGTGATAAATTGGCGCTAGATAATGAGTTAATTTCTTTATTGAGTTTAGCTGCAGTATCTTTTCCTTCTAATGAGCAAATGGTCTATGACGCTGGAGAAGATTTAAAAGCGAATCTTAAAGGAATTATTACGAGGCATCAGTTCAATTAAAACTAATAATAAGAATAAAAAAACCATCATTTGAAATTTCAAATGATGGTTTTTTTATTTTGAATTACAATGTAACTAAACAAATTGCTCTAGCGCAACTTCATTAATACTTCCATGAGAAGCATTCGCTACTGCTACCCCATTCTTAATTACTAATAATTGAGGAGATTGGTGTATTACCTGAAATTTATATCCTGTTTCATTAGAAACTTCTCTATTATTTAATAAATCTAAATAATATAAATCTGCCTGGTTTGTATCTAAAGCATATGTATTTTTAAAAGTATTCATCACCATACGGCTAATTCCGCACGTGGTAGAATGTTTAAATATTATTTGTGGTTTTGTTTTAGATTTTTCCTTAATTTCTTCTAATTGCTCCAATGAAGCTAAAGCAATCCATGGTAATGCTGCTTTCTCCTCTTTAGGGGTAGCATCTTTATTATTTCCAAATAGACTATCAAATAATCCCATATATTCTTAATTTTATATAGTCAGTCGTAAGGCATTTATAACCTTACAAGCTGCCGTATTGTCCTGTTAAACTAGTTTTTTACCGTCAGAATGACATTTATCATGTCTTGGTAAGAAATTTGATTTTAACTTGTAAAAGTAAACAATAACATAAAATAACACTAGTATGAATATAAATAATTTCACTACAAAATCGCAGGAGGCGGTGCAACTCGCACAGCAACTTGCGCAAGAGATGGGACATCAGCAAATTGAAAATGAACACATTTTTAAAGCGATTAGCCAGGTTGATGAAAATGTAACTCCCTTTATTTTAAAGAAACTGAATGTAAATACCGATTTGTTATTTCAAATGGTAGACAAGCAGTTAGAAAGTTTTCCTAAAGTCACTGGAGGAGATTTAGTCTTTTCTCGTGAAACAGGAAAAACGTTGAATGATGCTTCTTCTATTGCTAAGGTTATGGAAGATGAGTATGTATCTATCGAACATTTGCTTTTAGCTATTTTTAATTCTAAAAGTAAAATTGGTCAAATTTTAAAAGATCAAGGGGTAACTGAGAAAAATTTTAAAGCAGCAATTCAAGAATTACGTAAAGGTGCTAAAGTTACTTCTCAAGGCGCAGAAGACACGTATAATTCATTAAATAAATATGCGAAAAATTTAAATGATTTAGCCGATAAAGGCAAATTAGATCCAGTGATTGGGCGCGATGAAGAAATTCGTAGGGTACTTCAAATATTATCGCGTAGAACAAAGAATAATCCAATGTTAGTAGGAGAACCAGGTGTTGGTAAAACTGCAATAGCAGAAGGTTTAGCACGTAGAATTGTTCAAGGTGATGTTCCTGAAAACTTAAAGGATAAAGTAATTTTTTCTTTAGATATGGGTGCACTAATTGCGGGTGCAAAATATAAAGGTGAATTTGAAGAACGTTTAAAATCTGTGATAAAGGAAGTAACGTCTTCAGATGGTAATGTGGTTTTATTCATAGATGAAATACACACATTAGTTGGTGCCGGTGGTGGAGATGGTGCTATGGATGCTGCTAACATTCTTAAACCAGCTTTAGCTAGAGGAGAACTTAGAGCTATAGGAGCTACAACTCTTGATGAATATCAGAAATATTTTGAAAAAGACAAGGCATTAGAGCGTAGATTTCAAAAAATTATCGTGGATGAACCCGATACGGAAAGTGCTATTTCCATTCTCCGTGGTATCAAAGATAAATATGAGGCGCACCACAAAGTACGTATCAAAGATGAAGCGGTTATTTCTGCGGTAGAATTATCTCAACGCTATATTACCAATCGTTTTTTACCAGATAAAGCTATTGATTTAATTGATGAAGCAGCAGCAAAATTACGAATGGAAATCAATTCTAAGCCAGAGGAGTTAGATGTTCTAGACCGTAAAATTATGCAGCTTGAAATTGAAGTTGAAGCAATCAAACGTGAGAATGATAAAACTAAACTACAAGCCTTAAATCTAGATTTAGCAAACATAAAAGAAGACCGCAACGAGATTTTCGCAAAATGGGAAAGTGAAAAAAGAGTTGTTGATGATATTCAGAAAACAAAACAAGACATTGAGGATTTTAAACTTGAGGCAGAGCGTGCAGAGCGTAATGGGGATTATGGTAAAGTGGCTGAGCTACGCTATGGGAAAATAAAAGAAGCTCAAGAGAAATTAGAAAGCTTACAGCATGTATTAGACGAGCAACAGCAAGGAGATACCATGATTAAGGAAGAGGTAACTAGTGAAGATATTGCTCAAGTTGTGGCGAAATGGACTGGTATTCCTGTAACAAAAATGTTGCAAAGTGAACGTGAAAAACTATTACAATTAGAAGCGGTCTTACACAAACGCGTGGTGGGGCAAGAAGAGGCTATTGAAGCTGTTTCTGATGCTATACGCCGCAGTAGAGCTGGTTTACAAGATACTAAGAGACCAATTGGTTCTTTCTTGTTTTTAGGAACCACAGGTGTTGGTAAAACAGAATTGGCTAAAACATTAGCGAGCTATTTGTTTGATGATGAAAGTGCAATGACCAGAATAGACATGAGTGAATACCAAGAGCGTCATTCGGTAAGTAGATTAGTAGGAGCACCTCCAGGATATGTTGGTTATGATGAAGGAGGGCAATTAACGGAAGCCGTGCGTCGTAGACCTTATTCTGTGGTATTGTTAGATGAGATAGAAAAAGCGCATCCAGATACTTTTAATGTATTGCTACAAGTATTAGATGAAGGTAGGCTTACTGATAACAAAGGACGTGTAGCAGATTTCAAGAATACTATTATTATTATGACCAGTAATATGGGAAGCCATATTATTCAGGATAAATTTGAAACCAATCCTGACGCTTATAGTGCTACAGAAGCAGCACGTGTTGAAGTTTTAGGGCTATTAAAGAAAACGATCAGACCAGAGTTTTTAAATCGTATTGATGATATTATCATGTTTACACCTTTAAGCAAAAAAGATATTGTTAAGATTGTACGTTTACAATTGGATGGTTTGAAAAAAATGTTAGCAAAACAGCATATAACGGTTGATGCAACTGATGAGACCATAAAATATTTGGCCGAAAAAGGATATGATCCACAATATGGAGCACGACCAATAAAACGTGTGATTCAGAAAGAGGTGTTGAATACACTCTCTAAAGAGATTTTAAGTGGAAAAATTACCACGGATAGTGTCGTTTTGATCGATTCTTTTGATGATCAATTGGTATTTAGAAATCAAGAAGAAATGGTTTAATACCTTTCAAAAACAGATTTTCATAGGCATCCTTTTATTTAACATATAAAAGGATGTTTTTTTTTGCATTTTACATACCGCACAGTATATAATTTTTTATATTCGTATAAAATAGCTTTTATATGACAACCAAAGCCAAAAGAACTACGCTATACATTATACAAACTGTTGCTCCTATATTTAACAAACTAGGATATGTTGGTACTAGTATGAGCGATTTAACAGAAGCTACAGGTCTTACTAAAGGTGCATTATATGGTAATTTTGAAAACAAAGAAGCACTTGCAATAGCGGCGTTTGAATACAATAGTAAATTACTTTTAAATGCTATTGATGAGCGCGTAAATTCTGAAGGAACAGCCCTTGAGAAATTAACTGCTTTACTTGATTTTTATAGACATTATGATGAATTTACATTACCCATGGGAGGATGTCCCGTATTAAATGTTGGCGTTGATGCAAAGTATAATAATAAATTGCTAGCAGCAGCAGCAAAAGAGGTAGCTAAAACAATTGAAGGTAAAATAGCCTTGATTTTAGAAAACGGAATTAATGCTGCGGAAATAAAATTACCCGTTACCCCTTTACAATTTGCGAAACAATTATATACCATGATTCAAGGTGCCATTGCTATGGCAACCATAACAGACGATAGAAAGTATTTGCTAAATACACTAACATATCTTGAATATTTAATTGCTAATGAAGTTAAAAAATAGCTTACTTAAAAGCAAAGCGTTTTATTTTATCTTTAATAGTATGTTTTTTTCTGTTGATTAGAATACCAATAGCAATTAGTACTCCTGAACCTGCTAATGCTGCCCCAACAATACTTGCTGCGGTTATTCCGTAACCCATTGCAATTGGTAATCCTGCTAAATATGCTCCAGAAGCATTTCCCATATTAAATGCACTTTGGTTCATTGATGAACCTAACATTTCTGATCCTTTTGAGGCATTGATAATAGCCATTTGTATTGGTGTTGCTACTGTAAAAGAAATCATTCCAATAATAAAAGTTAATACTAATATCGCAATTGGATTTTGAGCAACCACAGTATTTATGAGCAACACCAAAACCATCATCCCCAAACTTAAAACTATAGCTTTCATAGGGCTAAATTTCTCTGCCATTTTTGCTCCTAAAAAATTACCAACAACCATTCCTAGACCCGCTAATATCATAGCATAACCAACCATACTTTCCGGATACCCCGAAACATCTGTAATTAAAGGTGCTATATAGCTGTACCAAGCAAAAAAGCCCCCCGTACCTACTGTTGTTAATAAAATTAGAACCCATAGTTCTGCTCTTTTAAAGACTTGTAAATCTTTTCGTAACCCTTCAGAAGAAGATTTAGGAAAAGCAGGCATCCAAAAATAGACGCTTAACATTGCTAAAATTCCGATGACTCCAACTAGCATAAAGGAAAGGTTCCAACTAAAATGATGTCCCAAATAAGTTCCTAAAGGAACGCCAAGTACATTGGCTAAAGTTAGTCCAGAAAACATAATAGCCATGCCTTGAGCAGATTTTCCCTTGGGGACTAATTTTCCGGCAACTACGGCTCCAATGCCAAAAAATGCCCCGTGTGGAAGCCCTGATAAAAATCTAAAGATCAAAAGACTTGTATAGTTTTCGGCAAAAGCAGATAAGGTATTAAAGACGGTAAACCAAAGCATCAATGCCAACAAAACTTTATGGGCAGACCACTTACTACCAAGACCTGTTAAAAGCGGAGCCCCTACCACTACTCCTAATGCGTAAGCTGCTATAAAATGTCCCGCTTGTGGAATCGTAATTTTCAATGCATTTGCAACATCAGGTAAAATACCCATAATTACAAATTCTGTCATTCCTATTCCAAAACCTCCAATGGCCAAAGCTAATAATGCTTTTTTATTTGATTTGATAGTCATCATATTCGTCATCATTTTAACAAGCAACACTGCTCTACTAACTAAAAAAAATAGTCTAATTAAAAGCACAAAGGTAAAACCAATAACCAGCTTATTTCTATCAATAATTACCATATTTATGTTAATTATTACCCTTGTCAAAAGATCTTAACAGGTGTTATTTACAATTCAGTTTACAAAATGCACAACTCAGGAGATCAGTTTCTTTATAACTCCATTAACACTACATATTTGTGACATCAATCAAAAATATAATGGTACCATGAAGATTTTATTAACTTCCTTATTTATACTAATCCATTTTAATTTAATAGCACAAGAAACCATATCAGGGAAAATTATTGATTATCATGGCGTAGTGGTTATGGGCGCTAATGTTTATTTGAAAGGTACTTATGATGGAACAGCTACCAATGAAAAAGGCTTATATTCATTCCAAACAGAAGAGACCGGAGAACAGACTTTGGTAATTTCTTCAATTTCATATGAAACCTATTCTAAAACTGCAGATATATCCAATTTTAAAAACTGTATTCTAAAATTAAAAGATGATGTCAATACCTTAGATGCCGTAACGGTAAATGCAGGAACGTTTAAAGCTGGTGATAATGCAAAAGTAACCGCATTGAAACCAATAGATATCGTTACTACTGCAGGTGCATTAGGAGATGTTATAGGAGCCCTTCAAACCTTACCTGGAACGAGTACCGTCGCAGAAGATGGTAGGTTATTTGTTCGTGGTGGTGATGCCGATGAAACGCAAATCTTCGTAGATGGTATGCGCGTATTTACCCCTTACGCCCCTTCTGCGAATAACATTCCTACCAGAGGTAGATTTTCTCCTTTTTTATTTAAAGGAATCACATTTTCTACTGGTGGATATTCTGCGGAATACGGTCAAGCTTTATCTAGTGTTTTGTTATTGAGTAGTATAGATGAACCTTTAAAAGAAAAAACAGAAGTATCTATAATGACGGTAGGTTTAGGAGTTGGTAATACCCAAAAATGGAAGGCTAATTCTTTGAGTGTAAACGCCTCTTATATGAATTTGGAACCGTACCAGAAATTATTTCCAGGTAATAACATTTGGCATAAACCCATAGAAACTTTAGGTGGAGAAGCGGTATATCGACATAAATTTAAAAATGAGGGTTTGTTAAAAGTATATGGCGCTTTTAGTACTTTAAATTTGGATCTTACCCAAGAAGACATTAATGAACCACTAGGAGTTAGATTTGCTTTGGAGAATAGAAACTTATATATCAACACCTCTTATAAAGATTTTTTAGACAAAGATTGGAGTATTCTAACAGGGGTATCCTTCTCCAATGATCTATCTACCTTAAAATTGGGTGATGTAAATATTAAAGATGTGGAGAATTCAGCCCATATTAAATTGGTCCTCAATAAATATTTTTCTAGCAGGTACAAATTAAATTTTGGTGCAGCATACTTTATCACAAACTTTAAAGAAAACTATACAAACTCCATAACTGAAAGCAACGACTACGGTTTTGACAATAATCTCCTGAGTAGTTTTGTAGAAACAGACCTATTCTTTTCTAAGGACTTGGCTACTAAAATTGGTTTTAGAGGGGAGTATTCTCAATTATTAAAAGAATTTAATGTGTCTCCAAGAGTTTCATTAGCGTATAAATCAGGTGCAAACTCTCAAATATCTTTGGCCTATGGTCAATTTTTCCAAAATCCAAAGAATGACTATCTAAAATTTGATACGGATTTCTCAGCTGAACATACAACTCATCTAATTGCCAACTATCAATATGTTAAAAACAAACAGATATTGAGAGCGGAAGTATACTACAAAGAGTATTCTAATCTCGTAAAGTATGATACTCCTATTGCGCTTCCTATCTCTAACTACGCTAATAATGGAAGTGGTTTTGCTAAGGGATTAGATATTTTTTGGCGGGATAATAAGAGTATACAAAATACCGAATATTGGGTTTCTTATTCTTATTTAGATACTCAAAGGAAGTATAAAAATTACCCAACTACGGCTACTCCTAATTTTGCTTCTACCCATAACGCTTCCTTAGTTCTAAAACATTGGATAGCGCCTTGGAAGAGTCAGTTTGGATGGAGTTATAACTTTGCATCTGGTCGTTCCTACACCAACCCGAATACGGATGCTTTTTTAGCTGAAAAAACTAAAAACTACAACGCCTTAAATGCGAATTGGGCGTATCTAATTAGTCCACAAAAAATACTTTACTTCTCGGTAAGCAATGTGCTAGGTACACAGAATATCAATGGATATCAATATGCTAATCAAGTAAATAGTACCGGAACATTTGATTGTAGCGCCTTAACACCCAATACGGATAGCTTTTTCTTCGTAGGTTTATTTTGGACCATTAGCGAGAATAAAAAAGACAATCAACTTAATAATCTATAAAACTGACATTTGAATCCCCAAAAACAACAACTCGGTACTCTAAATTCTTTTAAGGCTAAGAATACTATGATATTTGATTCAAATAAATAATCTATAAAAACCAATCTCATGAAAACTTTTGTATTTGTATTCACCTTTATATTCACCTTACATCTAACCGCACAGACCTCTTATGAAAAAGGAATGAGCAAAGCCTTCCAATTATGGCAAGAACAAAAAAATATAGAAGCATCACAGCTATTTGAACGAATTGCAACTGCGGAAAAAGAAAATTGGCTACCACCCTACTATTTAGCCACTGTTGAAATAGTGAGCAGTTTTGGTATTCAAGAAGAAGATATGCTTACCGCAAAACTAACACGCGCAAAAAAATATTTAGATCAGGCTGACACCTTATCCGAAGATAATCCAGAAATCATCATAAGTTATGCCTTATTAAATACCGCCTATATTACTTTTGACGGACAAAAGTACGGCATGACTTTATCTGCAGAAAACGCGGTACTTTACAATAAAGCATTAGAAATAGCCCCAGAAAATCCAAGAGTGGTATTAAGTAAAGCTGAATGGGATATGGGGTCTGCTAAGTTTTTTGGAAAGTCGTTAACTCCATTTTGTAAAGATATAACTCGTGCAATAGAATTATTCAAGGAAGAGCAACAAACGATTCCGTTTTACCCCTATAGTGGCATAGAACGTGCAGAAGCAATTTATACATCGTGCAAAAAAGAAACCTCTCCCGAATAAGGGAAAGGTTTCAAGTTATTTAGTATCGCTATAGAGTTATAAAATATAATCAGTACTTACAAAATTAGATAGTTTAGCATCTAATAATTGTTCTATAATCTCTGTATTCAAGTCATTATCTTTAAAAGCGACAAAAGTCCTAATAGAGAAAGAACGGAGTGCATCATGCACACTCAAGGTAGCTTGTGCAGAATCTTTTCGTCCTGTAAACGGGTACACATCTGGTCCACGTTGGCAAGAGCTATTTAAGTTTACACGGCATACTAGGTTTACTAAAGAGTCTATTAATGGCGCAAGTGCATACACATCTTTTCCAAATAAACTTACTTGCTGGCCGTAATTAGATTCTGCCATATCATCTAAAGGTTCTTCTATATCTTTAAAAGGAACAATAGGGATTACTGGTCCAAATTGCTCTTCTTGATATACGTTCATATCTTTTGTTACAGGATACAACACTGCTGGCCAGATATAATTATCCGCATGTTCTCCTCCTTTTTTATTCAATATTTTAGCCCCTTTAAGAAGAGCATCATCAATTAAACCTTGAATATAAGCAGGTTTTTCTGGCTCTGGCAACGGAGTTAATTTTGCACCATCATCCCAAGGGTTACCAAATTTAAGTTCATCTACACGTTTTGAAAATCGTTTGTTGAATTCTTCAGCAATATCTTCATGAACATAAACTACTTTTAAAGCCGTACAACGCTGACCATTAAATGATAAGGTACCAGCAATACATTCGTCTATCGTCAAATCTAAATCGGCATCAGGAAGTATAATCGCCGGATTTTTAGCTTCTAAACCCAGTACCAAACGCAAACGGTTGCTTTTAGGGTGTTGATTCTGCAATGCATTAGCAGATTTACTATTTCCTATTAATGCCAATACGTCAACCTTACCAGTCTGCATAATTGGTGCAGCAACAGCTCTACCTCTACCAAAAAGAATATTGATAACACCTTTTGGAAAACAAGAT
The DNA here is from genome assembly GCF_000186265.1 of Cellulophaga algicola DSM 14237. NCBI lineage: Bacteria > Pseudomonadati > Bacteroidota > Flavobacteriia > Flavobacteriales > Flavobacteriaceae > Paracellulophaga > Paracellulophaga algicola. The sequence continues at coordinate 4,197,670 of NC_014934.1, read as the reverse complement.
TGAAACGCTTCTAACAAAGGAGTAATTAATAATACACCATGTTTTGCAGGTTTAAAAATAGCCGTATTACCCATGATAATTGCGGGAATTAATAAAGCAAAAGTTTCATTTAAAGGATAATTATAAGGGCCTAAACAAAGAACAACCCCTAGTGGCCCCCTTTTTACATGCGCATATACGCCATCATGTTTCTGGAATTTTGCAGCATTACGGTCTAGTTGCTTATAATCCTCGATAGTATCATAAATGTACTCTACAGTTCTATCAAATTCTTTTTGAGAATCTGGTAAAGATTTGCCGATTTCCCACATCAATAATTTTACAATCACCTCACGTTTCGTTTCCATCTTTTTAACAAAAGCTTCCATGCAGCCAATTCTATCTTTCACATGCATGGTGGGCCAAACTCCTTGTCCTCTACCATACGCTTTTGTGGCTGCATTTAAAGCATCCATAGCTTCTGGCTCTCCCATATCTGGGATAGAACCTAATAAAGTAGGTTTGTAGTCTTCTGTAGAAGATATCGTAGAAAATACTTGTGTGGTATTACCACTCCATTTCTTTAATTCGCCATCTACTAAATATGTTTTGTAATCAATTGTTTCTTTAATCTGAAATTCCTCAGGAATTATAGTTTTCATTTTATTCATTTTATTCTTACTTGAACATAAAGTTACTTAATATGTCGTTAAAACTTCAATAAATTACCGGTATAAATAGGAAGAATAGCATAATCTTAACATAAAAATAGGATAAGATACAAATCAAACGTTTTCGGAAAGCAAAGCCGCGTAAACCTATTCCTCCATATGTATTCATCAATTTGTTTTACACTAGGTATTGAAATAAATCTGGTTTATCATTTAAATAATCTCCAAAGAAATTATTGGCTTTCATTCGTGCTATTAAAGGCTGTAAATCTGTCGCGCTTTTAAGTTCGATTCCCACAACAGCAGGAGCATTCTCTTTGCTCGATTTTTTAGAGTATTCAAAATGAGTAATATCATCTGTAGGTCCCAATATATTTACAACAAATTCTTTTAATGCCCCAGGACGTTGCGGAAAACGTACAATAAAATAGTGTTTTAAATTTCGATACAATAAAGCACGTTCCTTAATTTCAGCAGTTCTGGTAATATCATTATTACTACCACTCACAATGCACACTACATTTTTTCCTTTAATTTCTTCACTATAAAGGTCTAAAACTGATAAGGTTAATGCTCCTGCGGGTTCTACAACAATGGCATCACGATTATACAGGTCTAAAATAGTCTGACACACTTTTCCTTCAGGAACCGTAATAACATCATGTAAATATTTTTTACAGATTTCAAAGGTTAAATCGCCTACTTTCTGAACTGCAGCACCATCAACAAATTTATCAATATGCTCCAATTCCGTATTGATACCATTCTCAATAGACGTTTTCATAGAAGCGGCTCCTTCGGGTTCTACTCCTATAATTTTAGTACTGGGAGATAACTGATGAAATACACCACATAAACCCGCTGCTAAACCACCACCACCAATAGCTACAAAAACATAATCTATAGGTGCTGTAGTTTGCTGTATAATTTCAAGCCCAACAGTTGCCTGACCTTCTATTGTTTTAGGATCATCAAAAGGATGAACAAAAACCTTATCATTCTCAAGGCAAAACGCCATAGAAGCTTTATAAGAATCGTCAAACGTATCTCCCTTCATAACTATGGTAACCCAATCTCCTCCAAAAAGTTGGGTTTGCTCAATTTTTTGTTGAGGCGTTACCGAAGGCATATAAATAGTACCTTTTATTTTGAGGTGATTACATGCAAAAGCTACCCCCTGTGCATGATTACCAGCACTCGCACAAACAACGCCTTTTTTCCTTTCTTCAGGACTTAAACTATATATTTTATTAAATGCTCCTCTAATCTTATAAGAGCGAACTCGGTGCAAATCTTCTCGTTTTAAAAGAATATTCGCATCGTATTGTTTGGTATATCGGATGCTTTCTTGCAATGGGGTATAATCTGCTACTACTTGCTTGATCGTTGTAGCAGCAGTATATATATCTTCTATTTTCGGGAAATACTTCATCCTGTAAAAGTAAAAAACCTACCAAGTTATACTTTAAATAATTTGGTAAAATTTACTCGAATTGTATCTTTTATAAGAGTCACTATAGTTCAGCATAAGCTAACAGAATTTTAATGTTTTAAACATAGATAATAACACCAACAAATCTACTTAGTATAGTTCATATACAAAGAATTACGAATTTTATTACACATACTGGTTAATATGTAGAACATAATAATAAATTATACTCAATTTAACAATTTTTTTAACTTAATTTAACTCTGTCTATTTTTTATCTAGTTCTAAAAAATATGCCGCTTTATTAAAAATTTAATTTTACTCTAGTATTAATTAATAATTCTTAATTAAATCAATAGTAAAATATTGAATTGATTATAAAAAACCCTAAGTATTGTATTATGAAAAACTTTAAATTTTTAAATTTCTTACTAATTTGTCTACTTATAAGTTGTAGCTCTAAAGAGATAGAGTCCGCTGATTTAGAAAATGAAGCCTCAGAAATTACTGAATCAGACATTGCCAATGCCATAATTTCTACGAAATCGAATTGCAACCTCAATGACACTAAATTATTTGATGCCCCTGTTAACAATTCTACAGATGCCGTAAATAGGAGTACCTATGGCATGAGCGCTTGGAAAATAGTAGAAGAACTTTCTGATGAATTTAATTATCCTGGAGGTAAAATGGCACCTGCGTTTACTAAAAAATGGAATTTAGGCTATGTGAATAGTTATTCAGGTCCGCTTCCCACCGTATGGACCGGAAATTCTATTGGTTTTGAAGACGAAGGAGCCAATGGAAACCGTGCACTTACCTTAATTGCCGAAGAAAATGGTGCAGGTAGTACTAGAACTTTAGAATGCGGAATGATATCTACAAAAGCCACTAGTAGTTACCCCTTATTTCAAGAAGCAAGAGTTAAGGTGAGTAATTCACAATTGGCAAATGCTGTATGGATGATTAGTAGTGAACCTGGTCAATTCGAAGAAATAGATAATTTAGAAACTTACGGACCAAGAATTAGACTTGACGGCGAGGAATGTGACAAGCCATATTTTGCGGATAGATTACATTTAAGTCACCATACTTTTAAAAATGAGGGAGGCGAAAGATTAGACTACCAACCACAAAAAGAGACCTGGATGTCGCGAAAAAAGGATGCGTCTAACTGTGATAGAGCTAATGATGTAATTTGGAATGAAGACTATCATACTTTTGCTGTAAAATGGGTAAGCCCTAATAGGATTGAGTATTTTGTAGATGGAAAAAGAGTTAAGATCGTATCTGGTTTACGTCTAGAAGATGGTATTGATCCCGAAAGTTATACGACGTGTGGTGATGGTCTTACAAAAGAAATGTATATGCTGATCAGCCAAGCTGCTCAAGTGTGGAGGTATGGTGGCACTACCCAGTTTTGGAATAGTACAGACACAAAATCTGGAATAGATACGAAAATGAAAGTAGATTGGATTCGTGTATACACGCCTAGTGGAAAGCTTAATTCTAGAATTTGTAATTAACAAGTAAAAATTAGCACAAAAAAAAACGTATTTAACACAACCATATACCAGTTGCGTTAAATACGTTTTGTAATTATATAGAAAATTTATACGATAGGTTTCATTGCTGTCATTGAAGCTCTTAATCTAGCTCCAACAATTTCTACTGGATGCTCTCTTAACGCTTTATTCACTTCAATTAATTTAGCATTATCTACACCATTGCCTTTTCCTTCTCCGAATTTTTTACCGATCACATCAGTATCAATTTTAGACATGAAGTCTTTTAATAAAGGCTTACAAGCATGATCAAATAAATAACAACCGTATTCTGCTGTATCAGAAATTACACGATTCATTTCGAATAATTTTTTACGAGCAATAGTGTTCGCAATTAATGGAGTTTCATGTAATGACTCGTAGTAAGCAGATTCTGCTATAATTCCAGAATCTGTCATCGCTTCAAAAGCAAGCTCTACTCCTGCTCTAACCATAGCCACCATTAACACACCATGATCATAAAATTCTTGTTCAGAAATTTTATCGCTACCTGCTGGTGTTTTTTCAAAAGCAGTTTCTCCTGTTTCCGCTCTCCATGTTAATAGGTTTTTATCATCATTAGCCCAGTCTTCCATCATCGTTTTAGAAAACTCACCTTCAATAATATCATCCATATGTTTTTGAAACAATGGACGCATAATTTCTTTTAATTCTTCTGAAAGTTCAAAAGCTTTAATTTTCGCAGGATTAGACAAACGGTCCATCATATGTGTAATTCCACCATATTTAAGACCTTCTGTAACCGTTTCCCAACCATATTGAATAAGTCTAGAAGCATAACCAGCATCCAAACCTTTAGCAATCATCTTATCAAAACATAAAATAGATCCAGTTTGTAACAAACCACAAAGAATAGTTTGCTCTCCCATTAAATCTGATTTTACTTCAGCCACAAAAGAAGATTCTAAAACACCTGCTTTATCTCCACCGGTTGCTACCGCATAGGCTTTTGCTTCTGCTAAACCTTTACCTTCTGGGTCATTCTCTGGGTGCACCGCAATAAGTGTTGGCACTCCAAAACCTCTTTTATATTCTTCACGAACTTCAGAACCCGGAGATTTAGGGGCAACCATGATTACCGTTAAATCTTTACGAACCTGCATACCTTCTTCAACAATATTAAAACCATGTGAGTAAGATAAGGTTGCTCCTTTTTTCATTAAAGGCATTACCGTTTCTACTACATTCGTATGTTGCTTATCTGGCGTTAGGTTAATTACTAAATCTGCTATTGGAATCAATTCTTGGTATGTACCAACCGTAAACCCGTTTTCTTTAGCATTCTTATAAGACTGTCTTTGTTCTTTTATTGCAGCATCACGTAATGTATAAGAGATATCTAAACCAGAATCACGCATGTTTAAACCTTGATTTAAACCTTGTGCTCCACAACCTATGATTACTATTTTTTTCCCTTTTAAAGCGTCTACACCATCAGAAAATTCACTTGTATCCATGAATCTACATTTCCCTAGTTGGGTTAATTGTTCTCTCAGTGATAGTGTATTGAAATAATTTGCCATTTTATAAACTCGTTTATTTAAAATTGATTTATTGTTGTTTCTTAAATTTTGATAGCATAACAGAAATAGGCATCTGTGCTTTTGTAACTGCTATTCTTCCAGAACGTACAAACTGCATGATTCCAAAAGGTTTTAATTGTTCGTACATATCATCCACTTCATGCTTTCTTCCTGTTTTTGCAAGAACAAAGAAATCTCTAGATACGGTGACGATTGTTGCGTTACAATCTTTTATAATATTCTGTATTTGACGTTCATCAAATAAAAGGTTAGAGGCTATTTTAAAGATTACAGATTCTTGATATATGGTATCATCATCTAAATGATAAAATGCTTTTATAACTTCTATTTGTTTTTCAATTTGCCCTACAATTTTACGTGCAACTTCATCTTCAGTAAAGACAACTACTGTAAACTTTGATACGCTCTCAATCTCTGACTTAGAGACGTTTAAACTCTCAATATTAATATGTCTCTTTAAGAAAATTCCTGAAATTCTGTTTAATAACCCGATGTTATTTTCAGAATAAATTGATATTGTAAACCACTTTTTTTCCATCCTTTTACCCTAATTCCCTATTTAATTTTAAAAGGGATATTAATATATTAGTTACTTCTAACGGCGATTATTAATCCGGTAGACCAATTTAATTTTGTTAATTTAAAGTCTTCTCTAGCATCTAAGTAACACACTAAATCAGTAACATGCTTTTCATGCCCTTCTGGCCAATTTTCTTGTTTTGCCATGTCGTCAATAATATAAAACCCGCCAACTTTCACAAGATTTAAAACTTCTTCTATTTCACTGTATTTTCCTGGCCAGGCATCTGCAAAAATTACATCGAATTTTTCTCCCTTATAGTTCTTAAGCCATACCGATCCGTCTTCACAGATGAGTTGCACTCTTTTATCCGTACCAAAAAACTCCGTAGAAATTTTAATTAATTCAGGGTCATTGTCAACCGATATTAAACGTGAATCAGCATCCATTCCATCAATCATCCATGAAAGTGATAATCCTATTCCTGTACCCAATTCTAAAATATGAGCGTTAGGTTTAGAAGCAATTAAGGTCTTTAGTAAACTCCCTATATATAAATCAGAAGGCATCGTAAACCCGATAGCCTTAGATTTGGCTTCTATTTTAGAATGAATTTTAGGCTTGTTCTTGGATATTATATCTACCATTTTATTTTAATCTGATATCTGAAACTGATGCTCCTGTAGGAATCATTGGAAATACATTACCTTCTTTTTCAACTTTTACTTCTAAGAAATAAGGTTCTTTAGAAGCAATCATTTCATGAATAGTTGCTTTTAAATCTTTTCTTTCACTCACACGTTTTGATGCAATACTATACCCTTCAGCTATTTTTACAAAATCAGGATTAACCATAACTGTAGAAGCATATCTTCTTTCAAAGAACAATTCTTGCCATTGGCGTACCATTCCTAGATGATCATTATTTAAGACCACAATCTTAACCGGAATTTTGTGTTGAAAAATAACGCCTAGTTCTTGTATGGTCATTTGAAAGCCACCATCACCAATAATTGCCACAACCTCACGATCCATAGCACCTTGCTTAGCACCAATAGCCGCTGGTAAAGCGAAGCCCATGGTTCCTAAACCACCCGAAGTAACATTACTTTTAGATTGGTTAAACTTTGCATACCTACAGGCAATCATTTGATGTTGCCCAACGTCTGTAACGATAATAGCACTATTATTTGAAGCGATATTAATCTCTTCAATAACTTCACCCATGGTTAAACCATCTTTCGTAGGTTTAATATCATGTTTGATTACTTCGTTGTATTCAATTTCGTATCTTTTCTTAAATTCATTATGCCAAGCTTCATGACTGTTTTTAGCAATCATTGGAAGTAATAATTGTAGTGTTTCTTTAGAGTTCCCTAAAACGGCAACTTCTGATATCACATTTTTATTAATCTCTGCTGGGTCAATTTCAAAATGAATAACTTTTGCTTGTTTCGCATAGGTTTGTAAATTACCCGTAACACGATCATCAAAACGCATTCCAATAGCAATTAATAAATCGCATTCATTGGTCAAAACATTAGGCGCATAGTTCCCATGCATACCTACCATTCCTACGTTTAAAGGATGATCTGTATCCATCGCAGAAAGCCCTAAAATGGTCCAAGCGGCAGGAATACCTGCTTTTTCTACCAATTGCTTTAATTCGCCTTCTGCCTGACCTAAAATAACACCCTGACCAAAAACGATCATAGGTTTTTTAGCTTCGTTAATTAATTTGGCTGCTTGTGTGATTGCATTTATATTTGGCTTAGGTACAGGATTATAACTGCGGACACCTGTACATTTTTCATATAAAAAATCAAACATTTCAAATTGAGCATCTTTAGTAATGTCAATTAAGACAGGACCTGGACGACCAGATTTTGCTATGTAAAATGCCTTTGCCAATATTTCTGGAATTTCAGAAGCTTTTGTTATTTGATAATTCCATTTTGTAACGGGTGTAGATATTCCTACAATATCAGTTTCTTGAAAAGCATCTGAACCCAATAATTGACTAATTACTTGGCCTGTTATACAGACCAATGGTGTAGAATCTATTTGCGCATCTGCTAACCCAGTCACTAGATTAGTTGCTCCAGGACCAGAGGTAGCCAAAGCAACACCTACTTTGCCAGAAACTCTTGCATAGCCTTGAGCAGCATGCGTAGCACCTTGCTCGTGACGTGTTAATATATGTGTTAGTTTATCCTGAAATTTATATAATTCATCATAAACAGGCATTATGGCACCACCAGGGTAGCCATAAATTAAATCGACTCCCTCAGCCAATAAACATTGTATTATTGCTTCGGCACCACTAATTTTTATAGCAGTCTTCATATTCGTCGATTTTGATTTTTCTCTTATTGTCTCTGTATTCATACGCTTTACTTTCTAGATCTCCTTTTCACAGGAAATAATAAATAGCTTTTTAAAATTCATCCGTAACACACCCTTGTGCTGCAGAGGATACGGAACGTGCATATTTGTATAAAACTCCTTTTTTGAACTTCAAGGCTGGAGCAACCCACGATTCCTTACGCTTTGCTAGTTCTTCATCAGAAACTTCTACATTTATAGCATTTGTTTCTGCATCAATGGTAATAATATCACCATCTTTTACTAAGGCAATAGTACCACCTTCTTGTGCTTCTGGCGAAATATGACCTACCACAAAACCATGTGTACCCCCTGAAAAACGACCATCGGTAATCAAGGCAACCTCTTTTCCTAAACCAGCACCCATAATTGCGGCTGTAGGTTTTAACATTTCTGGCATTCCAGGACCACCTTTAGGACCTTCATAACGAATGACCACAACATCACCTTTTTTAACTTGACCAGCACTGATCCCATCATTTGCCGCATATTCACTATCAAAAACTTTAGCTGTTCCTTTGAATAGTAAGCCTTCTTTTCCTGTGATTTTTGCTACAGAACCATTTTCAGCAAGGTTTCCATAAAGCATACGTAAATGCCCTGTTGCTTTAATAGGATTATCTAAAGAGCGAATAACATCTTGACCTTCTTGTAAATCAGGAACATGCTCTAAATTCTCTGCTAATGTTTTTCCTGTCACAGTCAAACAATCTCCATGTAGTAATCCGTTCTTTAATAAATATTTTAATACTGCAGGAATACCACCAATGCGGTGTACATCTTCCATTAAATATTTTCCACTAGGTTTTAAATCTGCAATAAATGGCGTAGTATCACTAATATGTTGAAAATCTTGTAAGGTAAAATCGATATCCGCAGCCCTTGCAATCGCTAAAAAGTGAAGTACTGCATTTGTAGAACCACCCATAATAATTACAAGACGAATAGCATTTTCTATAGATTTTCTAGTAACAATATCTAGCGGTTTAATATCATGCTCTAAAAGGTAAAACATCTTTTTACCTGCTTCAATACATTCCGCTTTTTTATCATTACCCACTGCTGGGTTTGATGAGTTATAAGGTAAAGACATTCCTAAAGCTTCAATTGCAGAAGCCATAGTGTTTGCTGTATACATTCCCCCACAAGCACCTGCACCAGGAATTGCTTTTTTTATGATACACTGAAAATCTTCTTCTTTCATGGTACCTGCTACTTTTTCTCCCCAGGCTTCAAAAGCAGAAACGATATCTAATTTTTTCTCTTGATAGCAACCGGAAGCAATGGTACCTCCATACACTAAAATAGAGGGACGATTAAGACGAATCATAGCCATTAATGCACCAGGCATGTTTTTATCACAGCCTACTACAGTGACCAAACCATCATATGACATTCCTTGCACTACCGTTTCCATAGAATCGGCAATAATATCTCTAGAGGGTAATGAAAAACGCATTCCAGGAGTTCCCATGGAAATGCCATCACTAACACCAATGGTATTAAAAATTAAACCAACAGATGCTTTTGAATTTACACCTTCTTTTACCAATTTGGCCAAATCATTCAAATGCATATTACAAGGATTTCCCTCGTAACCTGTACTTGCGACACCAATAATTGGCTTTTCAAAATCTTCATCTTTAAAACCTATACCATACAACATTGCTTGTGCTGCTGGTTGTGTAGGATCTTGAGTTACGTTTTTACTATATTTATTTAATTCCATTCAACGATAGGCTTGTCTGTTTTTATTCCTTGTGTGTATGCGCTATTAAATCAAAGATAAATGTTTATAATTCCTTAGTTTTTTAACAAATCTTATTGGTTCAAAGTCAATTTTAACATTATATATTTAAGATACTGAAAATCAATCTATTATAACGGTAATTTCTCCCATATTCAATACAATAAAGTTATTTTTAAAGGCTAATTTTTTCGGTATTTTCCATAAAAAAAACCTGTATCTTTACGTATAGATACAGGCTTTTTTAAACAACAAAAGTCTATATCATTCTTTTAGGAGAATAATAATGACGTAAATATTGTTTTTTATTTCTAACATAAAGTAAATGTAAATAAAATTAGAGATAAACAGCCTTAGAAATCCGTAATTTTGATAAATGCAACAAATAGTAGAAAATCAACGAGAATTTTTCCATACGCAACACACCAAGTCCATTTCTTTTAGAAAAGAGTATTTAAAGAAGTTGATGAGTGCTATTGAAAAATATGAGGATGAAATTTGTGATGCAATCTTTTTAGATTTTAAAAAACCAAAGTTTGAAACCATACTTACGGAAACTCAATTTGTTTTAGCAGAATTAAATACAGCTATAAAAAAATTGAATTCATGGGCCAAACCTGCCCGTAAAAGTACTTCATGGGCCAATTGGCCTTCTTCAGATTATATTTATAAAGAACCCTATGGTACGGTATTGATAATTGCACCGTGGAATTATCCTTTTCAATTAGCTATTGCCCCATTAATTGGTGCACTAGCTGCAGGAAATACTGCGGTTATTAAACCCTCAGAAATTACTCCTAATACTTCAGAAATTATAGTTAAAATTATTACCGAAGTGTTTCCTGAAAATTATGTTACAGTCGTAGAAGGTGGCGTTGAAGCTTCTCAAAATTTACTCGCACAAAAATGGGATTATATTTTCTTTACAGGAAGTTCTAAGGTAGGGCAGATTGTCTATAAAAGCGCAGCAAAATACTTGACTCCAGTAACTTTAGAATTAGGAGGAAAAAACCCCACTATAGTAGATGCAACAGCTAACATTGCGGTAGCAGCACGAAGAATTGCATGGGGTAAATTTTTAAACGCAGGACAAACATGTATTGCCACTGATTATATTTTGGTACATAAGACAGTAAAAGAAAAACTTATCCACGAATTGATTGAAACGATAAAAAGCTTCTATAGTTCAGAAATTGCATCTTCTCCAGATTTTGCGCGGACCGTTAGTGCTAAGCATTTTGAAGGATTATTAGCCATGTTAGAAGGCGAGAAAATTATTTTTGGAGGAGAAAATAATCCAGTAGATAACTACCTAGCACCTACTCTTTTAGACGAATCAAAAATGGAGAGTAAGGTGATGGAAGGAGAAATATTTGGCCCTATACTACCTATAATATCCTATGAAACCCTAGCAGATATTGATACTTATATGTCAAATTATGAGAAACCTTTAGCGACCTATGTATTTAGTGCCGATAAAAAATTTCAGGATACAATTTTAAGCAAGTATAGTTTTGGTGGTGGCGCTATCAATGATACTGTAATCCATATTGCAAATAAAAACCTTCCTTTTGGGGGTGTTGGCGCAAGTGGCATTGGAGCCTATCATGGTAAAATATCCTTTGATACATTTTCACACTCAAAAGCTATCCTCAAAAAAGGGACTTGGTTAGATATTCCATTACGTTACCCTCCTTATAAGTTGTCTTTAGATTTTGCTAAAAAGCTTAAAAAAATGTTTTAATTACATTAATTTAAACGAGAAAGTATCACCTGCTTTTTTTTGTGCTAATATAGAGATCCCTTTATCTGTAAGTTGCAGGATTCGCGGATAACCTCCTGTGGTCTGACCATCTTTCATCAGAATAATAAGTTTTCCTGCTGGCGTAAACTGTATAGTTCCTGGGAGCGTTGCAGAGGTAAGCATAGAAATAGCATGTCCTGATATGGTTTCATTAAGTTGATAAGCCATTCTATTATTTTCATTAGCTACCGTAAATTGCTGTGAAAAAAGATGTTCTAATTGTTTATCATCTAACAACTCAAACTCGGGCCCTTTAGCAACGTGCAAGGTATCTTCTTCTAAAATAGAGTCTACTTTCAAGCCCGTTATTTTAGGTTTAAAATCTTCCGTTTTTACATACGGTACTTCTGACTTATCTTTTAATAATGCTTTAGGAGTAATGATCCCGTAATAAGATCTACTTCCTAAAATTTTAGGCGATTGAAACCCTTTTTTTATAGCCAAATAGGCTCTAAAACCTGTTTTTAATCGTCCATAAGACAAGATATCTCCTGCATTTATTTTTAAAACTTTGTAATTATTTATAGGTTCATTATTTAAGGTTACAGAAAATTCTGCTCCTCCCAAACTAATATAGGAATCTTCTTCAAATTCTAAAGTAGGTCCAGTCATCGTAATTTCTAAAACAGCAGCATCACTTTCATTTTCTAAAAGCATGTTTAATTTATAGACTGTTACGGTATCCATAACTCCAGAAACGGGAACGCCTTTATCTCTAAAACCAAAACGACCTATATCTTGAATCGTTGTAAAAAACCCAGATTTTAATACTTTAAGCATCGATTTTTATTTTTTCAAATTGATAAATACCTACTTCAGCTTCAATTTTGTGTAAATCATATTCTGCTTTAGAAATAGCATAAAACTGAACTTTATCTCCTACTTTAACCAAACAAGGATTTTCATTTTTAGGATTAAAAATGGGTACAGAGCAATTACCAATTATATTCCAGCCACCTGGAGATTCTTGCGGATAAACACCCGTTTGTTTACCTGCTAAACCTACGGCACCTTTATTTACTTTTGGTCTAGGCGTGCTTCTTCTTGGTATCTCTAGTTCGGTTGGCAAACCTCCCAAGTACATAAAACCGGGTAGAAAACCGATACCATAAACGGTATAAGGATTTGCAGTATGTAGCGCTATAATCTCTTGAGGTGTTTTATTTAATTTTTCTCCAATTTCATTTAAATCCAAAGCAAATTCATTTTCATAACAAACAGGCAATCGCCAAAGGTATTTTTGCTCCAGCATAATTTCCTGCTTTTCACCATACCATTGCGCTAACTGTAGTTTAAAAGCATCAAATTCTATGGCATCGTTACGTAAGATTAGCGTGAGAGAATTATAAGCAGGAACAAGCTCCCAAAGACCCTCATGGAGACATTCTTTTTTTAAATGAGCACTAAAAAATAAAATATCATTCAATATTTTATCATTAACTTCTTGAGGCCACTCTATTAAAACGGCATGAATACCGAAAGGTCGGATTGAAATAGGGAAATTTTTCACGGGTTTATTTGAATGTTATAATTTGGTAATTCATTATGAAGATACATTAAAATTTTTAATGCTGAAACAGTATCTCCATGAATACAGAACGTATCTGAAGAACAATTAATTAGTTTATTATGGACTGTTTTAATTTTACCTTCTTCTAACATACAAAGAAGATGGCGCAATACTTCTTGAGGGTTTTCAATCAGTGCATTTTCTTGCGTTCTAGAGACTAAACTCCCATCATCATTATAATTGCGATCTAGAAAAGCCTCATAAGCTACAGAAATACCTTTTTTTACTGCTTCTTGCGCAAGAATAGAATTATAAGGGACATACAACTTCAAGGTGTTCGAAAACGGAATAATGGCTTCCAGAAAAGCATGGGCTACATCTATATTTACCGCACAATCATTATATAAGGCTCCGTGTGCTTTTATATGATGAACAGTTACATTTTCTTGGTTTGCAACAGAAAAAAATAATTGTAATTGTTTTTGAAGGCTCTGTATTAAAATTTCTTTAGATAAAACTATAGTTTTTCTCCCAAAATTTACTTTATCAGGATAGGAAGGATGTGCGCCAATGAGTACTTTATTCTTCTTGGCAATTTTTATTACTTCACGAATGCTATTTTCATCTCCTGCATGACCACCACAAGCTATATTGCAAGATGAAATTAACGGCAAGAGCTCTTTTTCATTCCCTACTCCTTCTCCAACATCACTATTAATATCTATCTTCATGCTAGCCTTCACTTAATAACCAAAAACTTTTAAAATACTTTTAATGCCAAGTATAATCGTCAATACTACAATTAGCACACCAAGTATATTCTGAAATAGGGTATTTCTATAGGTCCCTAAAACCTGTTTTCTATTCACAACCCACAATAAAAAAATAGCAATAACAGGTAAAAGAATTCCATTAGCGATTTGTGCAAATTTTATAATTTCGATTGGTTTTAACCCAAAAATTAGAAAAGATAAACCGATTACAATAATAGACATCCAAACAGCCTTAAATCGTTTATCATCTAAACCAGCCTTCCAACCAAAAATACTATTAACCACATAAGCAGCAGCTAAAGGTGCAGTGATTGCAGAGGTTATTCCGGCAGCAAAGAGGCCCACTCCCATAAAATATTTAGCGGTAGCGCCAAATAAAGGCTCTAGTCCTTTAGCTAAATCCATTACACTAGAAATAGTGTTATTAGAAATACTGGTGGCCGCAATCATGATTGCCATAGAAACGATACCTCCTAAAGCAATTGCTATAATTGTGTCGCGTCTTGCGGATTTTAAATCACTTTTAGATTTCCATTTCTCACTGACCAAAGAAGCATGTAAAAATAAATTATAAGGAACAACTGTGGTACCCACTAGAGCGATAATACTCAAAATACTGTTTTCAGGAATGCTAGGAACAAATAAACCTTTTGCAATAGCAACGATATCTGGTTTTGTAATTATTGCTGTGAGTAGGAATGATAAACTCATTATGATGACCAAGGAGACAAATGCTTTTTCTAAGGTTTTATAATTACCAAAATAAAGTAATGCAAAGGCTATAGTCCCAATAATTAAAGCATATAATTTGGTGTTTTCTCCCCCAAAAATGGCTTCTAAGCCTAAGGTTGCTCCTCCAATATTACCTCCTTCATAAGCTGCGTTTCCAATAACAATTGCAGATAGTATAACTCCTAAAACCAAATACTTAACCCAAGTTATTTGAAGTTCTGATTTTATTACATCTGCCAATCCTCGTTGTGTGATGACCCCTAACCTTGCGGCCATTTCTTGTAACACGATAGTTGCAATTACTGAGAGTAACATGGCCCAAAGTAATGCATACCCAAAGCTTGCTCCAGCAAGGGTACATGCGGTTACCGTTCCAGGTCCAATAAAAGCCGCAGCTACTAAAACTCCTGGGCCTATTTTTTTAAACATGATTATTTTGCGTGGTTTAATGCATATAAGGCAAAACTACCTAACCAATGTGTTCCACTATAATTATCATCTACGATAGCAGGCAAGGAATGTTCTATATGTTTTGTTGCGATATTTTTTAAATGTGTATATTCTGGTAAGCTTTCAGAAATACCATACAAGCACCAAGCCCTGCTAAAATTGAGTCCGTCTAAATGTACCAATTTCCCATCTGTTCTATCTGACACTAGGCCTGGTTCTAATTCAAAATCTGGATCAGTAAGTTCTGGCAAAAAGGTATCAAACCATATTTTAAATTCGTCTGCGGCATAAATTTTACGCATTAGATTGGCTTCTTCTAAACAAGGAGATAAAAAATCGAAACCACTAGGCTCCCAGCTTAAAGGACAATCACTATCATCTTCATAAAAACGAATAGCAGCCTCTTTAATCGCATCCATAAAAACTTCATTCTCTACCGTATTGGCATAATCATAAGCTAATGAAAGACCAAAAGCAGTATTGTTATGTTCCCCTACTCGAATAGGGTAATTAAGTTTAGGAAGAAATTCTGAATAAGAATCAATAATTAAATTTGTTAAAGGTTGCAAATTCTTTTCTAAATCACGCGCTAAAGGATCGTTCCAGGTATGTATTTCTTCTGCTAATTTTAAAATCCAAGCCCAACCATAGGTGCGCTCATACGTGCTATTACCTTCCATTTTAAAATATGCAATTTCTGCTTCTATATGTTCCTTGGAGATATTAGCGATTAGTTTTTCTCTAATAGTCGCAGCCTGATGTAAGGTCGGGAATTGCTTTATCAAAGAAACTAATGACCAGTGACCATGAACAGCAGAATGCCAGTCATAACAACCATAAAATGCAGGGTGTAATACTTTGGGTCCTTGAAGCTGTAGAGCGTCTGAAAGCGATTGATTGAGTTTATTAGGATATTCTACCTGCACACACGCTAAAGGTAAATTCGCTAATCTATTGGCTTGTTTAAATGATAATTCTGGTAATGTTGCAGATTTTACTTCTTCTATTTTTTCTTTTGGTTCTTGTTTACACGAGACCACTACTAAAATAGCGATTGCAAGTAATTGAAATTTTGAGGTCATTTAAAATTTTTTATCAATTAGGGTGTGGATTGAAAGTAAATATAAAGACTTAAAGTCAAAATTTAGGCTATTGCTGCATTAAATAAATCGTTGAATGGTTCTTAGTTTGTGTAGTTCGTCTAAAAAAGTGTCGTTCGTCTAAAAGATAAAAAGACTTTATACTATTTAAAAAAAGTTACTGTTATAATAGTCCCGAATACCTACTTAACCTACTTAATTAAATGAACTGTTTAGAATGTAATAAAGAACTTAGTTATATAGATCATAAAAATTCTTTTGATATTTACGGAGTAGAACTTTGTAAGCAACATAAAGGACGTATGGATAAATTGGTAAATTCCAACAAAACTCCAGCAGAAGCTATTAAACTATACTACGGCTTAAAAGAAATTGGAATCTCCTCTATGCTTGAATGGTGGGATGGAAAAAAATCTGTGGATTTAGCTATTTCGCGTGTAAAATTAAACATCGAGATTGATACAGAATACAATACCATTACCCATGAACAAGCGATAATGGATTTAGAAGAAGCGATGCATTCTTTTAAAAACGGATTCACAACGATTAGAATACCCGATGTCGTCATAAAATATTACCTTAAAGAAACGGTAAAAAATATAGAAGGAATTGTTGAAGGCCTTAAAGTAAATATTAAAACACTTTAGTTAGTAGCTTAAAGGTATGCAGTAAGGTCAATTATAATATCTCTTTTAAATAAATTATATTGAAAAAAAATCAATTGGGTATTACAACTTAATTGATTTTTTTTTAGAATTACCTTAATAGAAAATAGCTTAAATTCATAGTTCACCCTATATAACTTCATATATTTTTCTTTTACACTATGTATAGAGATTTCACTTGTAAGCATTTTAAAACAGTATTATTTAACTTCAAGTATTTCGTAAACTCTAACTAGATCCATATAATTTGGTGAATCTTCATTTCTAATATAAAATTTTTTTGATAATTTCCCCCATCTTATTTCCTTTATTGTATAAGGTCCATATTCCTTCCAATTTTCAGGATTAACGCAATAATATTTTTCTTCGGACTTCTTAATTGCTATATATTTATCATACAGAAATTGATTAACACTATTTATATTATTTAAATCATAATTTGATTTAGATTCGTTAATAAAAAAAACAAATCCGTCTGTACCATCAATTTTAAGTGCCATAATATTCTCATCAAGAAAACCATGTTTAAATAGTAGAGGTTGATTTTTAAAATTTATAATAATACTCTGACTATTAATATAATCCCATGAACCATTATTCACTACTCCATTTTCGATTATTAATAGCTCACTATTCTCCCTAAATATATAAACAATCTTTTTTGATTCTAGCTCGTTTAATGAAATCCAATTCTGGTTTAATAAAAAAGAAAGATCATCAAGTTTCTTACTGTAAGTCTGTATTTTAGGAATAATGTCTGATATATATGCTTTCATCTAAAATTAATAAAATTTAAAATTGTTATTGATTTTCTAAATAATCAATTTTTGTTTCATTCGAAATTAAATCAAACTTATTGAATTCCTTAAAAAGTTCTACGATTGCTTGTATATTATTTTTATCTAGAAGGTATTTAGTATCAAGATTTTTATTATCAAAATATTTTGTTTCTATAAAAATATTATTAATAATTGGAATTCTAGAATTACTATCGTAATAATTAGTAGAAATAATATCTCTTTTTCATTTATTCAAAATAACTAATATAAAAAATTCACTTGAAATACTGTTTACTACATTAAATAAAAAAATATAGACTTTCAATTCTTAAAAATTGATAAACAAAATTCAAGTAAATCTTATTATTTACTTCTATATATAATTAATATAGTACCAAGGTTTCAGTAAGCGTGTCTGTACCTAAATGTTTATCATCTTTATTGTAATACCACGCTCGGACTTTTGGCATCTTGATAGTCCCAACATTTTCTAATCCGCTTAAAAGGATGTATTCCCCATCATTTTTAGACTCATCATGAAAAAATTGATACATCTCCATGGCATAATTAATAGGATCAAAATAGAAATACCAAACATCTTTACCTACACTTTCATCATACGTAACTTTAAGTACCAAGTATTCTTTACCTTTAAATGTTTTTGTATGTACTTTAGGATCTAGATTTGTTCCTTTATCTTTTAATTTCATAGGCAAGCCATATAAATAAGTGTAATAATTCTTCATCATTTTTGTGCGATCGCAGCTCAACTGATGCTTTTTAATATTCTCTTCTGATAGTGTAGTACTTCCGTTTAACTTTAAAGTATAATCTTCTTTGTCTATGGTCTGTTTAATGGTATTATCTGCTGTAGTTGACGTTATCTCAAAGTGTTGTTTTGGTAAATCAATTTCTACTTCGCTATGTCTTTCTTTGCCATCTGGATAGTTCATGGTGATAAATAATTTTCCTTGAAAAACATTCCAAAGGTTGCCTGGGTCGTGATACCCTATTGATTTCTCCAACAATTCAGAAGCTGTAAGGCTTTGTGCTTTTGAAGTTTGTATTCCTATTAAGCATACGAGAATTATAAAATAGTTGTACATTTCTTATTTTTATAGGTAAAAGATAAATTAAAAAATTGGTATGGGATTGATTATCTGTAGTTATAGCAAGAGTGAGGTTCCAAAACATACTCATCCTTAAGCTCTTAACTTAAGATTCTCTATTCCTACTGCATCATTACCCCAACCAACCTTCTCTATCTAAACTTCGGTATTGTATGGCTTCTGCTATATGTGTTCCAGAAACGGCTTCTGCAGCATCTAAATCTGCAATGGTTCTTGCTACTTTCAGAATCCTATCATAAGCTCTCGCTGAAAGATTTAGACGTTCCATAGCATTCTTCAATAATTCTTTTGAGGCATCATCCATTTTACAATACTTGCGGATATGCTTGGTGTTCATTTGTGCGTTGTAATGTACATTGTCCATTTCTTCAAAACGTAAAGTTTGCAACTCTCTAGCCGCAGTTACACGTTTTCTAATTTCTACACTCCCCTCTCCTTTTCGTTCTTCCGATAATTTATCAAAAGGCACAGGAGTCACTTCTATATGAATGTCAATACGATCTAAAAGTGGTCCAGAAATTTTACTTAAATACCGTTGCATTTCTGCTGGTGAAGACGTCACTGGAGCATCTGGATCATTAAAATAGCCACCAGGACTAGGATTCATACTAGCCACCAACATAAAACTACTCGGATACGTAACCGTAAAACGAGCTCTTGAAATTGTCACTTCTCTATCTTCTAAGGGCTGGCGCATGACTTCTAAAACGCCACGTTTAAATTCTGGCAATTCATCTAAAAATAAAACTCCATTGTGAGACAATGATATTTCACCTGGCTGAGGATATGATCCTCCGCCTACAAGGGCAACATCTGAAATAGTATGATGAGGACTCCTAAACGGACGTTGATTCATTAATCCCATATTCTTAGTTTTTCCAACCACACTATGTATTTTCGTAGTTTCTAGTGCTTCATGAAGCGTCATCGGTGGCAAAATAGATGGTAAACGTTTTGCTAACATTGTTTTTCCTGCACCAGGAGGACCTATAAGAATTATATTATGCCCGCCAGCAGCAGCAATTTCCATACAGCGTTTTATACTTTCTTGCCCTTTTACATCAGAGAAATCAAATTCAGGGAAATCTAAGGATTTGTAAAACTCTTTTCGGGTATCAATGATTGTTTGTTCTAATGGTTTTCCTAGATCAAAAAATTCAATAACTTCTTTGATATTCTCCACTCCATAAACTTCTAAATCACTTACTATGGCAGCTTCCCGTGCATTATCTTTTGGAAGGATAAACCCTTTATACCCCTCTTCTTTCGCTTTTATTGCTATTGGTAAAGCTCCTTTTATGGGTTGTAAGCTACCATCTAATGAGATTTCTCCCATGATGATATATTTCTCTATATTATCAGATTTTATTTGTCCTGAGGCTGTTAATATCCCTAATGCTAAAGTAAGGTCATAAGCTGAACCTTCTTTACGCAAATCTGCAGGTGCCATATTAATGGTTAATTTCTTTCCTGGAATTTTGTATCCATTATTCTGTAATGCCGCAGCAATTCTATAATTACTTTCTTTAATGGCATTGTCTGGGAGCCCAACTAGATGATATCCTATTCCTTTATCCACATTGACTTCTACCGTAATAGTTGTAGCCTCTACACCAAAAACAGCACTACCGTAAACCTTTGTAAGCATTTAGATTATTTTCCTTAAAAGTAGGGAAATATTTAGAAATATTGCAATAACCACAGGTACTATCTCTTTATTGTACAATGAATTCTTTCTCTATGTCAACAGGTTTACCTGAAAAAGTAAAACCTTTTATACTTATTATAAATTCTCCTTTTACGTCTGATGTGTAGAAATCAAAATGAGTATCTTTTTTATTTATAATAAATTCAGGATTCCAGTACAATATATGTCTATAATCAGGAATACGAATGGAGTCACTATAATAGGCTTGTCTAAAATATTTTTTCTTAGGAGAAGTAGGATTAATAGTAAATTTAATAGCATCAGAATAATTTGTACTTTTTCCAAAATCCCCATTAAAAGTTTCAATATCAAGAATTCCAGAAAAAATATTTGCTCCTAAAATATATTTCTCTCGCACTATAGTTATACTTTTTATATTTTGAGTATTATAATTTATCAAATCTTTAATCGTATTTAAACGAATACCATCTACTATTAGAAGTGGCTTGTAGCTACCATCTGAATATTGCTCGCCATAGCTTTTGATTTTTAATACTTCGTAACCATTTTGATCATTACTTATCCAAACATCATCAATTATTTCTACTATAGTTTCTTTAAAACTAGGGAACCTCGTAAAATCATCCAGATAATATTTAGCCCCTAAATCACCATAAAAAGGCTTCTTTTTCTGAGATAATATTATGGTGTCTGGCCTTACATTATAGTAAGCATTTTCAATTTGATTATGAATACTTCTATTTACTATATCATCTTTCAGCATAGCGTCTAATTTAATTTTAATAAAGTTTAACTTTCCATAATCAATAGTTTCTTTATTATCAATAGTTACATTAAAGTCTATATCAAATTCATTTATAAGTTCAATCAATCCAAAATTTACTTCTGAGTTGTTATCAAAATCTATTATAAACTTCCCTTGATTATCTGTTTTAAGAGTTTGAAGTTGATAGTTTTTTCCTGGTATATTAAATGTAAAAATTTGATTAGTAATTTTTTCTTTACTCTGATTATTTGTTAAAAAACCACTAATTAATTCCCCTCTCAATTCAGGAATATAAAACTGAGTACTTTGTACTTCTTTCTTTTCAATAGCAGAAGATTTATATTTTTTAAATTTTAAATTTTCTACTTTTTGTACAAAAACAGAATAAGAACCAGAGTCTAAATCAAAATTAGTAGTGCTTACTTTTACATTTACTTTTTGACGTTCTTTAATTATATTTTCATCTAAAGAAATAATTAAATTTTTAGTTAAGTATTCAGTGTCTTTTATAACTAAAAGATCGGTATGCTCCATATTATCAGCTAATTCTAAAATATTTTTTTGACTTTTAAAAGGATTAATAATAAAAATATCATCTTGAAAAAAATTATCAATTCCCCAATTTTTCATCCAATTTGTATACGCAATTAGCTTATAGCCTCCTGTTGTCAGATTTGTTGGTATAAAAAAATCACTGTATCCAGTACCATCTTTTAAAAGTATTTTTTGCTTAATAACGACATTCAAATCTTCATTTACTAATTCAACATAACCTATCTTACTAGCATCGCTAGGTAAATTTTTATCGTTCTTACAGTAAAACTTAAAGAAAAAATTCTCTCCAGATAATAACGTAGAATTACTATAGTGAAGTGTTACTTTTTCTTCCCCAATAGACTTTAGAACCGCTATACTTTCTGGGGTATTATTATCACCAATTACTTGGGCATTAATAGGCATTGAAATTAGAAAAAATACCAAATATTGCAATTTCAATTTATTTAACATATGACACTTTTTAATCAATCCAAAATTCTGGTTTTTCTTTTACTCCTAAGACTGTACAATCAATACATGGTCTATTCACAATTGAATAAACACTTCCTACATAATTGAAACTTGTAAACACATAATTATTAGTTTTCAATAAATTTATCATGTCTCCAATCTCATTGGGTGTAAATTTTAAAGGAGTACAATCAAACGGATAATTAGCTCTCGCTCCAGGTGGAATCACATCATCATAATTAAAAAATATTCTCTTAGAATTTACTGTGGAAACTTCAAAGAAACCAATAACTTTTTCAGCACTATTTTTAGATTTTATATTTCCTGTAATAAAACCTGGTTGTGTCTGTGATAATAAATTATCACTACTTGCAAAATCTTTCAATGTACTGTAAAAACTATTAGCTTCTCTAGATTGAACATATTGATGTACTAAAAGACTATACCTGTTTCTAATACGAAAGTCATTTTTTGAAATAAATTTTAGTTGATAATTAGTAAACCTACTTTCTACTTCTTGTTCAGTACTAATTGTTAGAATTTCATTTGAAAATAACGTATTGTAACATAATGTATTTTGAATACTTTCAGTAATAATTTCTACTTCAGGAGGATTTTCTGAAATAATATTTAGTTTAGAATAACTTACAATTGCAGATTCGATCAAATAAGTTTCCTCATATTCAAATCTAAAATATTTTGCTTTATTCTCAGGATCATAACCATCAATCTTTATTGCAACACCTTCGTTTCCTAATTCATCTACGCTAAACTCTGCTCTTAAATCTTCAATCTTAGCATTAGCTATAGGAGCAACAAAATCAGAGTAATACTGATTGCCATCCTTTGTTGTTACATTTAATTGATAACTTCTTCCTTGAATCACATTAAAAGGCTCATTTGAAATATAATTACCAGAAGTTTCTTCAATAAATTGAAATAAATTATCTAGATTATCTATAACGAACACAGATGCTCCAGTTTCATTTAAATTTGTTGACCCTGCCTCATATGTTCTCGTTAATGTAATTTCATGTTTAGTATTTTTATCAGTGATATTAGCATTTATCACTAATATATTTTCAAAATCCTGAGTATTGACCTCAATAATTTCTGTACAGCCATAATTTAATAAAAGTATGGTGATTAATAAGAATATATAGCTTCTTGATTTCATAATATTCTAGAATTTGAAGTTATAAGTTATTGAAGGAACAGGTATAGAAAAAATTGATGTTTGAACAGCTTTTATTTTATCATCTTGATTTGTAAAATAAACAGAAAAAGGATTACTTCTTCCTAAAACATTATAAACTGAAATTGTCCAAAAACTATGTGCAAACTTTTTAATTCGATGATTTCCTTCAATATTTAATCCGATATCCAACCTAATAAAATCAGGAATTCTATAACTATTCCGATCACTAAACACAACATATTCGTTATCATCATAAACAAAATTACCTACAGGAATAGTAATTGGTCTTCCTGTTTGATACACAAAGTTTGATGAGAAACTAAAGCGCTTTGTAAATTTATAGTTTGCAACAAAACTGATATCATGAGGTTTATCAAAATTTGAAGGAAAAAAATCTCCATTATTTATTTTCTCTTCCTCAAAACTACTATCTAATCTATTAAAAGACCTAGAGTAGGTATACCCTAGCCAGCCATTTAATCTACCTATATTTTTAGAAATAAGAATTTCTACACCATAAGACTTCCCATCTCCCTGTAAAACTTCTGTTTCAATATTTTCATTCATTAATAATTGGGCTCCCGTTTTAAAATCTAAAATATTTTTCGATTTTTTATAAAAACCTTCAATACTTGCTTCATAGTTATTAGAGTTAAAGTTTTTAAATAATCCAAGAGATAATTGTTGACCTGTTTGTGGTTTAATATTTAAATCAGATAATTTCCAAGTATCTACAGGAGAAACTGTTGTATTATTAGATAAACGATGTATATATTGTACAGAGCTAGAATAGCCTGCTTTTAATGACATTTCTTCCGAAAATTTATATCTACTAGAAATTCTAAATTCAGGAAAACCATAAGTTTTTATGACTTCATTATTGCCATAGTTTATCTCTTTAACCACCGTTTCTTCATTTCTTGGTTGATTGTTTTCATATTCTCGTTGGATACTTTTTCCAAGAGATGCAAACATGGAATACCTCAATCCCGCATCTATGGATAAGTCATCTGATAAATCAAAATTTCTTGATATAAATAGACTAGATTCCACCCCTTTATCTTGAGCAATTTCTAATAATTCAATATTCGAATTATTTATAGGTTTGATACTACCAGGGTTAATTCTGTATAATTTGCTTGATATTCCAAAATCTAATTTAAATTTGGGTTTGAACAAATAGTTAGCCTTAAGCTTCACTTCTGTTTCATTTAAGTCATAATTCAAAATAAAATCATTGTTGGCGTCCCCTTCAAAACCTATATTAAATGTATAATTACTTGTATTAATAATAAGTTTTCCAGAACTTTTTTTACTGAATTTATGGTCCCATTTTAAAGAACCTAATCTATTTTTATAGGTGTAAATAGAATCAGTGGTTATGCTATAATCATCTTTACTTGTATAACCTGTAACTTTTATATTGTTATTATCGTTTATTTTATGATTATAGCTAGCAACAAAATCATAGAAAGAGGCACTACTATTTTTCAAGGAAATATCGTCTAGAGATTTTAAAATCCAATTAGAATAAGCCCCACGCCCGCCGATTAAAAGAGAAGATTTTTCTTTAAGAACAGGAATTTCTAACAAAACGTTACTGGTCACAGGTCCTATAGATCCTTCTCCTGAAAATTTATTTGAATTCCCATTCTTTGTTTTAATGTCAAACACAGAAGATAATCGACCTCCAAATTCAGAAGGAATATTTCCTTTATATATTTTAATACTACCAATGGCAAAAGGATTCAATGCTGAGAAAATTCCAAAAAAGTGTTGTGGGTTATAAATTACAGCGTCATCAAACAAAATTAGATTCTGGTCAGTTTTACCTCCTCTAACGTTGAAACCGGTAGATCCCTCTCCTGTTGTAGAAATACCTGGGATTGTTGTTGCAACCTTTAAAACATCTCTCTCTCCTAAAATTATAGGTATATTTTTTGAGTCTTCAATATCTATACCCACAGTTCCACTAATTGTTTCTTCTATATTGACATGGGCATTAGCTTCTACGACTACTTCATTTAACTGTTCAAACCCTTCGTTTAAACTTAGATTTAAGGTACCATCATTATAGACTAGTATTCGTTTCTTAATGTTTTGAACACCCATTGATCTAAACTCTAATATATGTTCACCTATTGGAAGTTTTAAATTATAAAAACCATCAATATCTGTAATTACAATAACCGAAGATTTATCTTCAGTAATAGTCAAATTAGGGATAGGTTCAAGAGTAGTACTGTTTAATATTACACCACTAATTGTGAATATTTTATTCCTTGAGCTATAATTCTGTTTCCCTATTTTGATTGTTTCTATCTCTTTCTTCCCAATATTTTTAGCGTTATTCCTGAGATTCTGAAATGTAATTTGTTTTTCCTCACTATTATTTTCTAGTGCTTCAAAAAAATTATTCGGTAATGTTGAATAGATCAGATTATTTTGAGAAAGAATAATTTTATTCCCTTCAAATAGAAAAAAATTTAGATTGGTCCCTTCTAATACACTGTTTAAAATAGTTGTTATATTTTTTGATTGAAAAGAATAAGAATATTTTTCTACAGCTAACCAATCTTTAACATAATAAAATTTGTAATCTGTTGTTTTTTCAATTTCTATTATAATTTCCTCAAGACTAAGTTTACTTATTTCTAAGCTTAATTTCCCTTCATTTTTTTGAGAAAAAACTGCAACAGTCCAGCAAAAAGATAATAAAAGAATAATTTTTAATCTCTTAGTGTGCATGAAAATTAGTTGATTTTACTGGTTAGTTCTAGAAATAGGTTATAAATAAAAAGTTCTTTGTAATTTTTTTTTAAGGTGTTATTCGCTTGAAAAAACTGTTTTATGAAGATTTTTCTATCAGGATAAATAGAAATTACTTCTTGTTTAGTGTTGAAAGGAATTAATGAATTTTGATAAAATATATAAAACTTATTTTTTAATTTAAATTCATAATATATGTTTTTATTCGTTTTTCCTTGATTGGATTTAAAGTGCTTTTTAAGCAATTGTATATTACTTTTTTTAGATAATACTTCTAAATAACCAACGGTTAAAGAATGTTCAGTATTCTTAAAAATTTTAAAAACTTTTTTTTTGTAGGTAAAACTATCTACGTTATTTTTAATCAACTCAATTAAAAGAGATTCAGATGAATTCTTAGGGTTTAAAATTAATTTATCTTCAAATAAATCATATTTAATTTTTTGATTATAAAAAACATTTCCGTCATAGGTAACATTACCTAAAGCCAGATCTGATGATTCAAAGAACCTATGTTTTTCGTTATTTACTGCATATTCATCAATAAATAAAGGACCTTGATACAACTTTAGGTTTTCTTTACCTAAAATTGAATCATATGCATCATAAATTATTGATTTTTTAAAATTATCTTGGGAATAGTTATACGTAAGACTAAATAGAAATATTGAAAATATAAAATATTTAATATTTGAAGTTTTTAATAAAACACGAAAAAAAAATATATTCATAAAATGAATTAACATAAAGTTTTACAAAAATATTTAAATTTAACAAAAATGACTTCAAAAATCTAATTTATAATTTATTTAACATTTAAGTAATAATAATTTTAATTAAAAAAAATACTTTAAATGACCAGCATAAAAAACTATAAAGGTTTAAAAATTAAAACAGATTCCGCAGTAGCGGTAATCTCTTCCTTATTCATCATCATCTTACGAAACTCTCCGTTTACATACATTTTAGCTTGATCTTGATAATGATTACTAAGCATATTACCCGACTGCCCTGTTGGTAGAATACTAATGCTGTTTTCTACATCTGAAAAATCTATAATTCTCCGTGTAGATGGCCCCGATAACACTTTATATAAGCCGTCTTCTGTGTAAGCAAAGGATAAATTATTTATCACTTCTCTAGTTCCATTCACCTCAAAAGGACCTACATTGAAGAAGTTACGTAATGCTTCTACCTGTCCAATAGGATGTGGATGCTCTATAGAATGTACTTTATTCCAAGTCCAATATTGAGTATCCTCACCCAAGGATTTTTCTAAGGCTGCGTAGGCTTGTTGAAAGGATTTATTTACCATTACTTTTTTTGTTTCTTTTTCAGGAGTACCAATATCATCCCACCAAATAGATTCCCGTTTTTCTGCCATTGGAGCAATTGTTCTTTTAAAAAAGTGTGTTCCTAGAAAGGCTGTAAATTGTTCTTCACTTAACTCATCACTAAACGTATTTTTCATAAAGAAATAAATCCACCGATGATACATTGTCGTTTCTACATTTTCAAGAGTAGCTTCGCCTTGCCATTCTTTTAATTGATGGATTAACTGCTTTTGATTTTCAGAAAGTGCTGATACATCAATTTCATTTATTAAATTACGCACAACAGATGGGTTAATAGCAGAGGTAACATCTGTAATCATTTTGCTTACAGCATCCTTATCCCAATCATTTTTTGGAGCTAGTAATTGTGTAATTCTCTTTGCCCTATTTTCTGGCAAATAATATCCAGGATATATTTTACCCAAAATAGAATCTGGTTGGTTGTTTGCGGAGTACACATAATTCCAAGGCGGGTTAATAGCATGTGGATTTTCTTCAAAATCTAAGTATCGTAATGGTTCTTGTGCGCCAGAACTACCCTCCAATACAAATTTGGTATTTATACTATCCGGCATTTGGTATAACTTAGCTGTTGCAAACCAGGCTATATTCCCTTTGGCATCACCATACATAATATTTAAACCAGGAGCGTGAATCCCAGCTAGCGCTTTTTTAAAATCATTTAACGCATTGGCATGAACAATACTATTAAAAGCATTTAGAGTCTTATTTTCTACTCTGGTATAAACCCAAGACATGGCAATAGGCTTATCTCCCACAATCTGATCTGCAATTCCGTTTAATACGGGGCCATGGATGGTTTTTTTATAGGTAAATGCTACAGCATCCGCATCTTTAACTTTTATGGTCTTTGTTACCGTTTCATAGGTTTTCCAAGCACCTTTATAAGAGTATTTAGTTTTATCTGTAGGATGTTCTTCTTCGTAATAAAAATCAATATCATCATTCTCAAACATCGTTAATCCGTAGGCCAAATTTCTGTCGTGCCCCAGTAACGGAAAGGGTACGCCTGCTAGATGATAGCCGTATTTTTCATAAGTTGGTGTACTCACATGCGCTTCATACCAAACTGAGGGTTGAGAAAATCCAATATGTGGATCATTAGCAAAAATAACTTTCCCATTTTTTGTTTTCTCAGGAGAAAGCACCCAACTGTTACTTCCTTCAAACATGGGTACAGGTAGTTTTTTAAGCGCTTGAAAAGCTATTTCCGAAATGGTATTTTTTAGAATAAAATCATTTTTTGGATAGTTAGCAATCGTGGTTAACGATGGGTCTGCATTAACCTCTAAATCTTTTAGATATTCTGACCCTAATTTTTCTTTGATATTTGTAAGCAGAGGGTCGGTCTTATGCGCCATCGCAAAACTAAATGCCATATAACCAATGGTATTATACACGTCTTTAACCACAAAAGGTGTTTTTTCAATTCCTGTCAAATAGAATTCTACAGGAGTAGGTCCGTTTTCAATAAAAGAGTTTACCCCTTCTAAATAGGCTCTTGTTAGACGAATAGTTTCAGAATTTTCGTCTAAACTAGCTGCTGTCTTTTCTGAAGCTTCATCAATCCCTAAAGAAATAAGAAACTTATCTGTAGGAATCATGTCTTTACCAAATACTTCAGACAGTCTTCCGGGACCTATTCTACGTAAAAGTTCCATTTGCCATAAGCGATCTTGCGCATGTACGTACCCTAAAGTTCTAAAAGCATCTGTTTCAGATTCTCCATAAATATGTGGAATACCATAGGTATCATAATATACACTCACAGCTGATTTTAAATTTTTCAGCTCTTGTTCACCACTGTAATTAGGTTTAAGAGTTATAATAAAAATAACGATTCCGATTACAACAAGTAACAGTAGTGTGATTACAATAAGAAATACTTTTTTTAGCTTTTCCAAAATTTACGATAGATTAAGGAATGAATTTAATCTTTGGAAGTAATTTTTAAAATTATAATAGTCAAATTGATCAAAAATCGTGTTATTCTGTATGATTTAAAGCCCTGAAGTTGGTAAATGTTTTATCCGAAAAAAAATAATATAACTTTAATACAGGATTTTAATTCTCTGGTAAGATTTTTTTAAGCTTAAAGAGTAAGGCACTATTTCTTTCGCTCTTAAATTAAGTAGAAAATATAACTTCAAAAGTAGACCAAAGCTTTAATATGTAAACTTAGGATATTACTTTAGAGTAACTTACACCCCACCTCTTTACTGTAATACTTGAATTATGGTTTTTAATTTTTCTATTTCAATAGGTTTTATAATGTAGTCTGAAATAGCACTAATTTTTTTTGTTCTTTCTATATCCTTAGGGTCTACTGAAGAAGAGACCATATAAATGACTATTTTTTTACCAAGCTTAGGTTTTATTTTCACAAACTCTTCCATAAATTGAAATCCGTCCATTATGGGCATATTTATATCTAATAAAATAATATCAGGAAGTTCTATTTTATCATTTAAGTTCTTTAGCACAAAATTTAATGCTTCTTCTCCATCAGAAAAAGTAATTATTTTAGATGCAAAATCTAATGATTTAATCGTTTTTACAATAGTATATTGGTATATATTATCGTCATCAACAATACATATATTAATTGGATTACTCATTTAAATTAAAATTTATAATGAACGTTGTGCCTTCATTTACAGTGCTTTCTGCCCAGATAGTACCTCCCATTGCTTCAACTTGGGTTTTAGTCATAAACAACCCCACTCCTCTAGCATCAGGATGTCTATGGAAAACTTTATTTAAACCGAACAATTTATGACCATGCTTTTTTAAATCAATACCTAAACCGTTATCTTGGAATTTTAATTCTATTTTTCCATTTGTAATTACTGATATAATAGTAAGTTTTGGAGTGCGGTCTTCAGCTTTGTATTTCATAGCATTACTCACTAAATTAAGAAATATACTCTCTAAATATATTTTGTTGTAATTTATATTTTCAATTTCAGAAAAATCAACTTGGATTGTAATTTCTGATTTAAGAATTTCAGCAGTTAAAATTTCTTTAGTTTTATTCAATATTTCATTAAATGACACTTTTTCAAGTTCTTTTGTCGTGTCATTTTTGGTTTGTAAAGCCTCTATTAAGGTATTGAGTGTTGAAGTAAGATGGTAAATTACGGTTTCTATTTTTTTGAACAAATCCAGTTTTTCACTTTCACTTTCAGATTCCTTATAAAAATCTAATAACGTATTTAAATTACTTACAGGCGCTCGCAAGTTATGTGAAGTAATATGTGTAAAATCTGCTAATTGGGTATTTTGAGCAATTAACTTTTTAGAGAATGCTTCTAAGTTTTCCTTGGCTGCTACGATCTTTTGTTCCACCATTTTTTGTTCGGTAACATCTTGTCCCGTACCTATCATTTCAATAATTTCACCTTTTTCATTTGTGAATACCTCTCCCATAAGTTGAACCGTCTTTATAATACCAGTAACCGTTATAATACGATGTGAGAAACTATCAAATATTTTTTCTTTTGCAGCTTTTTCAAAATATTCAATAACATTTAAGGAGTCTTCAGGATGTACAAAACTTAAGTAAGTTTCAAATTTCAAATCAATTTTTGAGTTATCAAGCTCAAAAATTCGATACAAATTATTAGACCATATGACCTTATCTACAACGGTATCCCATTGCCAATGGCCCATCTGCGCAATTTCTTCTCCTAAAGTTAATAGTTGATTTTTACGTATGAGCGCTACCTCCGATTTTTTTTGTTCGGTAATATCTTGGCAAGTACCTATCATTTCAATAATATTCCCTAAATTATCTCTAATAACTTCTCCAAGAAGCTGAATAGTTTTTACTTTTCCATCACCAGCAATAATGCGATGTGTAAATTTAACAAGACTTTTTTTATTTACTGATTTTTTAAAATATTCTGTAACAATTTCTCTATCATCAGGATGTACAAAGCTAAAATAAGTGTCAAATTTAATAATCTCTATATTTTTATCCAGTTTAAAAATGTTATACAAATTATTAGACCATAGTACCACATCTGCAACTGTATCCCATTGCCAATTTCCCATTAACGTAATCTCTTCCGCAAAATTCAATAATTTGTTTTTTCGCAGCAACTCTCCTTCTGATTTTTTAATTACTGAAATATCTTGAAATATCCCGAATAATCTAGTGCACTTACCCTCAACAAGTTCAGTTTGCCCAATGGCTCTAACCCAAATATTTGCATTATTTTGAGTTACTAATTCTACTTCTATATCAAAAGATTTACCATCTGAAATTGCTTCTTTGACAGATTTTACAACAAGATTTCTACTTTTACCTTCCTTATAAAAATGGATACTGGACGTTAATTGCGGTTCAAAATCATGAGGAACCTCATGTATTTCGCAGACTATAGTACTCCAATAAACTTCATTTTTCAACAAGTCTAATTCCCATGTTCCTATTCGAGAAATTTCGTTCGTTTTTTCTATAATTTCGTCAGTTCTTTTACTTTCAAGCTCATTCTCTTTAACCGCAGTGATATCACCAGTTTGCATGAGAATACCTCCAATTTTTCCATCTAAGTCATACCATGGTCGAACATCCCAATACAGCCATTGCAAAGATCCATCGGCACGTATAAAAGGCTCTTCATTATTGATATCAATGGCTCCCCCTAAGCATCTTTGGTGCATTTTTTTCCAATCTTCGCTTATTTCAGGAAACAAGTCATAATGAGAGCGACCAATAAACTCTTTTCCTTCCATCTTGTAATCTGTAATCCACCGCTTAGAAACCGCCAAGTAACACATATCATTATCTACCATAGCAATAGCCATGGGTGCTTGCTCAATAAAAATTCTGTTATATGCTTCTTTAGTTTCTAAATCTATTTTAAGCTTTGTAAGCGCTAGCATATTCTTGCTTATCACGACTTTGGACAATTCTAATTCTTCATTAATAGCCTGCAATTCTTTATTTTTATAAAGTAGCTGTTTAAATATAGGCCTCATAATAAACGCAGATTCGCCAACTATTATCAGTAGTATACAACTCGCAAAAATCCATAATATATTCATTAATAATTGAAGTTTACTATGAACTTCTTCTTGAAATGTATCTCTTATCAAATCTAAGTTAACACTATAGCTACTTTGAGCCTCGTAAATTTTTTCAAGTTGATTTTTTAATCTATTTGGGTCTAAATCAATTGTTATTGCGCTACTGGAGCTTAACATTTGATTGTAAGAGGATTCGTTTTTTTTTAATAAAGAATCAATAGTTTTATTATTTTCAGAATAATGTTCTAATAAATTTACTTGGGAATTCTTCAATTCATTTGTCAGATTTTTTAGCCTGCTAATGTCTTTAGTTGACATACTATTTGGAGCATTACCAATATGAAGAGCGTCATTTACGATACTTTTACTCATCATATGTTGCTTACCAACTAAATCAATATTTTCTGTTTCAGCATCTAGTAAACTAATAATATGACTAACCACTAAAACTCCTGAAACAATAAGAACTCCGATCGTAATCATGAAAAATAAATACCTACTTATAATTTTTTTTTCTAGCTTTTTCAATAAACAGTACTATTATGGTTAGTTATTAGGCTAATAAGGTATATTATAAACTTATTTTTTTTACAATCGGGGATTTCTTCTTTTTTCAATCTTAGCAATTACAATAAACTACTTTTAACAATCTTTATTATTCGATAGTTGATATTATAAACACTGCGAGAAACGATTATACCTCAAATATATACATAAAATACTTACAATTATTTAATTAGAAAGGAGATCTATCTTCTCTATTATTCTTGCTAATTATTAAAACAATAACAACTTTAGTTTATCATAATTGTAATTGGGGTCCAAATGGTGCTACAGATAATGCTAGAAAGCACCTAGAACTATAAGTTGATTTCTCTACAGGATATCACTTAACACATAAAATAGTTGGCACTTACAATTGGAAAAAAACAAAAGCTTTTTAAATCCTATTTTTAATATTGGTCACTGTAGTTTTACCAGTGATGATTATTTTAGAACACCCGCCCAATGTATGGAAGCGGCAAAAAAGGGTATGTCTTAGCGCTAAGTACTAAAGAGAAAGGTCCTATTTTAGACGCAGAAGCTGTGCATGTATCATTTTTAGAAATTCTTAAAGCGGCTATTGGTCCAAAGCAAAATAAATATTTCTCAATGGTAGTCCAATAAAAGTTTCATTCGTAGATAATTTATAAAATGGGTTAATTAAAATTTAATCTATCCATTTCATATTTTCCTTACATCCCTAAACTCGGTAGCTGTTTAACTTTATGATAGTGCAGCGCAGCCTTAATACAAGATTTTAATTCCCTTACCGGTATCTTTTCCTCTAATTTAAAAATTAAAGCCCTATTCCCTTCATAGGTAAATTGATCTGGAAATACGTCTTTAAATGTAGTTACTAATAGGCTCGTGCATTTAAAATATAGGGCATAGTGTTCTGGAGTTTTCTCTTTCCAGTCCATACGAATAGTACTTCCTTTCTTAGCGATATAACTTGGTTCTCCCCATTTTAGCGTTTCTTCTAATTCCTGCACATCTTCTAGCTCATTTGCAGTTTCTAAAATAAGCTTTCTCAAGGCAAGCATCTTAGGTCTAATATGGTCTGGATACGCCTCAAAAACTAATGCTACTTTTGGATTTTCAAGTAAGATTAGCTGTTCCATTTTTAAGTATTTGTCAAGTTTATTTCAAATTATCTAAGCCTTCTTGAAGCCAGAATTTATAGGTTTCTGTATCGGTATACTGGATAGCAGTATTTAAAACCTCTAATTCCGGCGACAATAATACATAATATGGCTGTGATGCTGCATTAAAATTTAGGGTTTGGAAAGTCCCCCATTTTTGCCCTACTGTTTCAATATGTTTTACACGTCCGGTTTCATACTTGAAATCAAACTGTTCCAAATCTGGTAAGGCTTTACGATCATCTATATATAATGATATTAATACATAATTATCATTTATAAGTTTAAACACTTCTGGATTACTCCATACATTTTCTTCCATTTTACGGCAGTTGACACAAGCCCAACCGGTAAAATCTAATAAAATTGGCTTATTCACCTCTTTAGCATAAGCTAAACCATCCTCAAAATCTTTAAAACAATTTATCCCTAAAGGGCAATCGCTTTCTTGTTCAAAAACGCTATAAAATTCTGGTGGCGGAAATCCGCTTAATAATTTTAAATTGGTTGTTTTTGTTACTCCTAACCCTAAATAAAGAACAAAGGCAGCGCTCACAAAAGCTAACATTTTACGGAGGCCTGATAGTTTTTGTTTTGGACCATCATGAGGGAAACGTAAAATACCAAATAGATATAGTGTTAATAAGATAAATAATACAATCCAGATTCCAATAAAAAGTTCGCGCTTAAGAAATCCCCAATTGCCTACCAAATCTGCGTTTGATAAGAATTTTAATGCCAAAGCTAACTCAAGAAAGCCAAGAACTACTTTAACGGTAGTCATCCATCCGCCCGATTTAGGTAGCGAATTTAACCATGCAGGGAATAAGGCAAATAAAGCAAACGGTAAGGCTAATGCGGTTCCAAATCCTAACATACCGGTAGATAGGTTTGTTGCAACATCACCATCTGCCAAAGCGGTACTTCCTAGGAGTCCGCCTAAAATAGGCCCTGTACACGAAAAAGAAACGATAGCTAAAGTTACCGCCATGAAAAATATCCCTAATACTCCTCCTGCTTTAGAAGAAGCATTATCCATTTTATTAGCCCATGAACTTGGTAAGGTTAATTCATAATACCCAAAGAATGAAAAAGCAAAAAATACAAAGATTGCGAAGAATACGATGTTAAGCCAAACATTGGTTGCTATGGTATTTAGTATTTGAGAGTCTACCGAGTCAAACAAATGAAAAGGCAAGCTCAGTAAAAAATAGATTAGAACAATAAAAAAACCATATAAAATAGCATTGGTAATCCCTTTGCTTTTAGTTCCCGATTGTTTTGTAAAAAATGATACTGTTAGCGGTATCATAGGAAATACGCAAGGCGTAAGCAAAGCAATTAATCCGCCTAAAAAACCAAGTCCAAAAATCATTAATAAGCCTGAAGGACCACTCACACTATCTACAGTACCTTCTGTTAATTTCTCTTTATTCTTAAGGTCTAAAATTAATTCTTCGCTCAGTATTACACTGCGTTCATCTACCGTTTTTTCTTCTAAATTTACGGGTCCACCATCTAAGGCAAAAATAAAATCTTGTTCCCCTGGAATACAAACATCCTTACATACTTGGTAATATAAGAGTACATTTACCTGAGTTACTGTTGGATTTAAAAGTTTAATTTTTTGTGTGAAAACAAGTTTCTCTTTGAAATACGTTTCATCAACTTCAAAAATATCACTATACTCGGTAGTTGTTTCACTTTCGGTTACTGCACCTATAAGTTCATAATCTTGATTAGCCTTCTCAAAAACAAATTCACTGGGTTGCGAACCTCCTTCTGCTGTATGTTGAGAATACACATGCCAATCTTTAAAAATATCAGCTTTTATTATTAATTCAAATTCTGTGTCAGAGATTTTGTTTAACTCTTGTTCCCATAAAACAGGCTCTTCGTCTGTCTGAGAAAATCCTAAAAAAACATTGAAAAATGTCAGGAAAACTATTATATTTTTAATCATTGTACTAGGCTGAATTTTAATATTTTATCTGTCTTTTTTGATACTTTAAATCGATCATCCGCTCTTTTACCAATCACCCAAACTATAGCATCTTCACTGCAAAGTAACCATTGTTGTTCTTTTTGAAATTGACTGAACTTCTCGTCTTTAAAGTATTTGCTCAACTTCTTTACTCCTTTCATTCCGAAAGGATAAAAATAGTCGCCCGTTTTATATTTTCTTACAGTTAACGGAAACTTTAAGTGGTTCTTATCTACGTATAACGTATCTATGCCCGTAGTTGTTATTTCTGACACCACTTCAATTTTAATAGACACAGGTTCTGTAACCGAATTACATTCTTCTTCGATTTCAAAAATATCGCTTGAAATAGATTGCACCCCCTTTAAATACAGATTATCTCTATCTTTAAGCAGGCGGTGGCTAACCGAGTGCAATTCTTTTCCACTCATAGCCGATAATAAAGCTATAAGTGCTTCAGCATCTGAAAACCCAAATGGTTTAAATAAGTGATACACCAAAGACTCTAAGGCATTCTGCTTTTTAAGCGCAGCAATAGACACTACAAAACCATCCCCATCTTTTTTGAAAAGAGTGGCACGTAGCTCTTGTATATGATGGTTTAATAGACTTGCCGTTTCAGCTAAATGCTGTTGACTTTGCAAAAAATTAGGTAAGAAGGAAGGATGTAATTCTTTTAAATGCGGAACAATTTTATGCCTTATTTTATTCCGTAAATACTTGGTTTCTTGATTACTTTTATCTTCCCTCCAAGAAATAGTAAAGCGATGTGCATAGTCCAAGATCTGTTCCCTAGAAAATAGTAAAAGCGGTCTAGCAATAGTAGGTGTTCTTTCAGGAATACCCGTCAAACCATCAATACCTGTTCCTCTAGAAAGGTTGATTAAAAATGTCTCTAAGCTATCATCTGCATGGTGTGCAGTAACTAGCGTTGGTATTTTATGTTTTGATTGTAGCTCAGAGAACCAAGCATACCTCAGTTCTCGTGCAGCAATTTGTAAGGATACCTTATGCGTATTCATATACTGTGCAGTATCAAAACTAGTCACATAAAAAGGAATTTTAAAATCTGCCGCAAGTAATTTTACAAAAGCTTCATCTGCATCACTTTCCAGACCTCTTAAGTTAAAATTACAATGAGCTAAAGAAAATTCTAGACCTATGGCTTTACATAAATGAACAAGTATTACACTATCAATACCCCCACTGCATGCCAATAAAAAATGTTTATTTTTTAGCTCAGGAAAACGCTCGTTAATATGTGATTTAAATTGTTCTTGCACAGTTACAAAAGTACATAAGAAAAACGAAGTCTATAGGTTCTCTAGCATCAATTATCTTCAAGCACTTGACGCATTGCTTTTGCTTTAAGTAAACACTCTTGGTATTCATTTTCAGGAGTTGCTTTTGCCGTAATAGCACTACCCACAGAAAAAGAAATATATTTTTTAGATTGGTTGTAAAGAATACTACGGATGACTACATTAAAATCAAAATCTCCCTCAGGAGTAAAATAGCCTACCGAACCACTATACAATCCTCTTTTAAAAGCTTCTAATTCTTCAATAATTTTCATAGCAGATACTTTAGGGGCACCTGTCATGCTTCCCATAGGAAAACTGTCTTTAATAATAGCTACCGGACTCTTAGCTGTATCTACATGTGCAATTACGGTAGATATCATTTGATGTACTTGATCAAAAGTATACACTTTGCAGAGTTCCTCTACCGTTACTGTTCCTTTAATTGCGCTCTTAGACAAATCATTGCGGACCAAATCTACAATCATTATATTTTCTGCCCTTTCTTTCTCATCCTGCGCTAAACGCTCTTTGAGTTTATCATCTTCCTCTTTATTTATAGCTCTTTTAGCCGTACCTTTTATAGGCTGAGAAATAAGTTTAGACCCCATTTTCTTTAAATACCGCTCAGGAGAGGCACACATAAGATACTTATCATCTAATTTTAGGAATGTGGCAAAAGGTGCCTTTGAGATGTCATTTAGTTTCTGATAGACTTTTACGGGATTAATCGCATAATTCTCGGCATAGAATTCTTGACAGAAATTAGCTTCATAAATAGCTCCACGTTTAATATGGTCAAGCATTTTAGTTACTTTACTAAAATACTCATCCTTAAAAATTCGCATTTTAATATGGATATCTTTTACAGAACGCTGCAAATTATCCTCTAGACTAGGTAGTTTTTTAATGATTGTCTGATAATCTTCTTCAATCTCATCATCCACCATATTCAAATAATCAAACTCTAAGGAATCACCCTTAATTTTTATTATTTTCTTGGGTTGAAAAAAATATAACTCAGGAAACTCAACACCATCAAAGTTCGTAGATTCTAGCTTTTCTACATTATTTTTTAGATCGTACGTCAAATATCCAAAAATCCAATCTTTGGTTTGCTCTTGATAGGTTTTTAAATCTTCAAAAGCATTTTTATGATCTGTTTTTATAGAGGTTAATGCATCAACAGCGATAAGCGCATCAAAAGAATCATACTTCTGTTTGTGCGTATTACTATCTAGCCAAACAACTTCATAATACTGTTGCGCCCATTGTAACATGGAATCTTTTAGAAAAGGTAAATCCTTAAAGGAGTACGTAATTTTTTTTCGCAATACTTAAGATAGTTTAGCTAAAAATTGGTTTAAGGCTTCTTGGTGTTGTTTTGCTAGGTCAGCATCAACAATTCCTTTTACTTCATCAAAATTTTCTTGAAATGAAGGAAGAGAAAATGTAGCTGCAACCGTAGCTCCAAAGCGTGGCAATAGATTCGTTATAATTTCTAAAGCACTCATCCCTCCTCTTTTTCCTGGAGAAGTAGCCATTAGGAATATTTCAGTTTCAGTCAAAAACGTTTTGTCAACTCTAGACAACCAATCCAAAAGATTTTTAAAATAAGCAGAAGGATTACTGTTATGCTCGTTCACAGAAATAATTAAACCAGCGGCAGATTTAATTTCACTATTAAATTCTACAAGTGAATTGATAAATCCATTATTTTTTTCTTCATCAACACTATATAAAGGAAAAGGATAATTGGCTAAATTAATAAGTTGTACCTCTTTATCTTCTACTAAACTAGCAGTATACTGTACTAATTTATAATTTATAGACGAAGATGAATTACTTCCTGCAAAAGCTAAAATTGTCGACATGCATTTTATTTTAGGGTTATTACAACGAAAATAAAGTAAATAGTACCAACATGTCTAAAAATTAGCTAATTTTGCGGCACTAAACATCTAAAATTACTGTTTAACAAGTATATACAGTAAATTATTTATGAAATGATAAATAAACCAGATAGACTTTACTTTATTGATGCCATGCGCGCATGGGCAATATTAATGATGCTACAAGGACATTTTGTAGATGGTTTACTAGATAATGCTTTTAGAGACACTTCTCACTTAGGCTACACTATTTGGCTTTATTTTAGAGGTATCACAGCCCCTGTATTCTTTACGGTATCAGGTTTTATTTTTACTTTTCTTTTAACTAAAGGCGATAAAACAGGCTTTAGTAATCCTAGAGTTGCCAAAGGAATTAAGCGTGGTCTGCAATTACTCTTTATTGGGTATTTGTTGCGATTAAATTTTTGGGGTTTATTAATAGGTCATATTTATGATGCATTTTATTTAATTGATGTACTACACTGCATTGGTTTATCGCTATTAGGAATTATAGCGCTTTATGTTGTAACCGAAAAGAGAAAATTCCTATTCCCAGTAGCATTAATGACTATAACCATCTTGCTTTTTATTTTTGAACCTAATTATAGCAAATGGACACACGCCTATTTACCAGAAACCTTTGCAAATTACTTTACGAGATCAAATGGTTCTGTATTTACAATCTTCCCATGGTTTGGTTACGCTACATGTGGGGCATTTTTATCTTTACTATTCGCTAAATTTAAAAAGGCAAAGTATTTATATCCAGGGGCTATAACCATAGCGGTACTTCTTGGTTTTGGATTACTATTTGGTTCTTCTCCTGTATTTTTATACCTCGCTGAAACAACTAAAGTTCAGTTATTTGCAGATGTATTCTTTAATAATTATTTATTTATTCGTTTAGGAGATGTATTTCTAGTCTTTGCAATATTTATGATACTGCGAAAATTTATGACCAATAGTACGTTACTTAAAATGGGACAGAGTACCTTGTCTATATATGTTGTTCATTATATAATACTGTACGGTAGTTTTATAGGATTAGGTTTGTACTACTTTTTAAATCATACGCTCTCACCTACTATTATTATACCAGGTGCTATTGCTTTTATGATTGCCTGTACCTTTTTAGCATTGCAATATGAAAAGCGTAAAGTAGTTATTAAAGCTGCGATAGGCACTAAAGCAAAACAAGTAGGCGCTATAGCAGCACCATGGACTTCTTTTGGTTTAAAATTGAGTAAGCATCTTTTTGTAAAATTAAGAACGGCTACCCTTAAGTTATTTAGACTGGTTAAAGATTAATCTCACATTTTTTTTCGCATAACAATTTCTATTATCTTCACTTTTTTATAAAAAAAAAATATATGAGTGAAGAGACATATTCTCCTATTGCAGTAGATCTAGAAAAAGATAAAAATTACGGATGGTGTACCTGCAGCCATAGTAGTAATCAACCATTTTGTGATGGTTCTCATAAAGCACATAATGCAACACCTTCTCTGAGATTTTCAGTAGAAGAAGACAAAAAAGCTTATTTGTGTACGTGTAAAAAAACAAGTAACCCTCCGTATTGCGATGGTACTCACAAAAATTTATAGTATAAAAAAACCATCTAATTAGATGGTTTTTTTTATGCTTAATTATGATTTTTATCTAAGTTTAAGAAAACTGATTAATCTTTTCTATTTCCTTATCTGAAAACTCAAGATTATTTAAGGCTGCAACATTTTCCTTTAATTGATTGGAAGAACTAGCTCCTACAAGTACTGATGCAACTGTTGGTCTTTTTAATAACCAAGCAATCGCCATTTGCGATAATTTTTGGCCACGTTCGTCAGCTATTTTTGCTAATCCTTTTATTTTCTCAAGATTCTCTTGTACTTGCGTAGTTTCTAAATACGTAAAGTTTTTAGCTGCTCTAGAATCTTTTGGAATACCATTTACATATTTATTGGTAAGCATTCCTTGCGCTAACGGAGAAAAAGCAATACAACCAACGCCAGCATCATCTAAAGTATCTAGCAGCCCATCTTCTACCCATTTATCAAAAATAGAATACTTAGCTTGGTGCAGTATAAAAGGAACTTTCATTTCTTTTAATAATTTGGCAGCTTCTTTAGTCTCTTTTGGTTCGTAATTAGAAATACCAACGTAAAGTGCTTTTCCTTGACGTACAATATCTGCAAGAGCTCCCATTGTCTCTTCTAAAGGAGTATCTGGATCTGGTCTATGATGATAAAAAATATCTACATAATCTAATCCCATTCTTTTTAGACTTTTATCTAAACTGGCGATTAAATATTTACGTGATCCTAAATTACCATATGGGCCAGGCCACATATCGTAACCTGCTTTAGAGGCAATAAACAACTCATCGCGATACGATTGAAAATCTTTTTTAAAGATTGTTCCAAAGTTTTCTTCTGCAGAACCATAAGGTGGTCCGTAATTATTAGCTAAATCAAAATGGGTTATTCCCAAATCGAAGGCCGTTCTTAAAACCTCACGTCCGTTCTGAATGTTATCTACAAAACCAAAATTATGCCATAAGCCTAATGATATTGCAGGAAGCAAAACACCACTTTTACCTGCCCGATTATACGTCATAGAATCATACCTATTGGGCTGAGCTAGGTAGTTTTTTATTCCTGTTTTGTCATTTATCTGCATCTATGAGATTTTAAATATTCCTTCCTATTATTTTTTTATTCTATGAACTCAACATTCTTTTAAAGAAATTAAGCACTTTATTAAAAATAAAAAAGCCTATCAAATTTAAATACTGATAAAACGAGTATATAAATTTCGATAGGCCTATATGAATTCTATTTTAGATTACACGTGTAGCGCTCTATCTTCAGTCGCTGCAAGTGCAGCTTCTTTTACCGCTTCAGCATAAGTTGGGTGTGCATGACTCATTCTTGCGATATCTTCAGCAGAAGCTCTAAACTCCATTGCTGTAACACCTTCAGCAATTAAATCTGCAACACGAGCACCAATCATATGCACTCCTAAAACTTCATCTGTTTTTTTGTCTGCAAGGATCTTCACAAATCCGTCTGTATCACCACTTGCTCTAGAACGTCCTAAAGCACGCATAGGAAAAGAACCTGCTTTGTATTCAATACCAGCTTCTTTTAATTGCTCTTCTGTTTGCCCTACGGCTGCAACTTCTGGCCATGTGTAAACAACACCTGGAATTAAGTTATAATCAATATGTGGTTTCTGACCCGCTAATACTTCAGCAACTAAAGTTCCTTCTTCCTCTGCCTTGTGCGCTAGCATTGCACCTTTAATAACATCTCCAATAGCATATATATTAGAAACATTCGTCTGTAGCTGCCCATTTACCGCTACTCTACCTCTTTCTTCTAATTTAACACCAGCAGCTTCAAGGTTTAATCCATCAGTATAGGCATGACGACCTACTGCAACTAAACAATAATCTCCTGTAAAGGTAATTTCTTCCCCTTTTTTATTATCAGCTTTTACAATAATTTCATTCCCATTACGCTCTACAGATTTTACCTTGTGAGAAAGTTGGAATTTAATTTTTTGCTTTTTAAGCACTTTCATCAATTCTTTAGATAATGCACCATCCATTCCTGGAATTATACGATCCATAAACTCAACAACCGTAACTTCTGCTCCAAGTCTTTTATATACTTGCCCTAGCTCTAAACCTATAACACCACCACCGATAACAATCATGTGTTTAGGCACTTCTTTTAGCTCAAGCGCTTCTGTAGAGGTAATAACACGCTCTTTATCTAATTTGATAAATGGTAATGTAGACGGTTTAGAACCTGTAGCAATAATCGTATTTTTTGCTTCTATCGTTTCCGTAGTACCATCATTCTTAGCAACGTTAATATGAGTAGCATCTTTGAAACTTCCTGTTCCTGTAAAAACATCAATTTTATTTTTACTCATCAAAAATTCAATACCCTTTGTTGTCATATCAACAACGCTTTGCTTGCGAGAAATCATTTTTTCAAGATTCAGTTTTATTTCACCAGAAATCTCAATTCCATGCTCTTCAAAATGCTTTATAGCATCCTCATAGTGATGCGAAGAATCTAATAAAGCCTTAGAAGGAATACACCCTACATTTAAGCAAGTTCCTCCTAAAGTGCTATATTTTTCAATAATCGCAGTTTTCATTCCTAATTGCGCACAGCGTATAGCTGCAACATATCCACCTGGACCAGAACCAATAATGGCTACATCGTATAAACTCATAATTTTGAATTAATTTTTATAAACATAACAAAATTAGTATTAATTTCTGGCATAGAAGCCTTCAAAACACTAAACTTCTGTTATATTAAACTAGTATATGGCAATTGCTGTGGTATGCTTAACTTCTGTAATAACAAATGAACTTTGTGTACTCCCGATATGACTAATGGCTGTTAATTTAGAAACCATAAAATCTCTATACGCTTCCATATTGGTAACGTGTACTTTTAATATATAATCATAATCACCACTTATATGGTAACATTCTACCACTTCTTTTAATTTTACAACTTCCTTTTCAAAATCGGTAACATAGTCCTTGGTATGCTGTGCCAATTTTACATGGCATAGCACCGTAAATTCCTTATTCACCTTTTTCTTACTAACTAAGGCTACATATTTTTCTATAGCACCATATTTCTCTAAGCGTTTAATCCGCTCATAAACTGCTGTAACAGATAGATTTAGATTGTTTGCATACTCCTTAGTTGTTTTTTTACTGTTTGCCTGAAGTAGGTTGAGCAGTTTTGCATCAATTTCATCTAATTTCATACGGATATATTTTCACCATTTTAAGAATTTTGACATCTTATTTAAACTATAAATCTACAAAATATATTATTTATAGTTTTATAATCTGTAAATAACAGTAAACGTTGATATATTTTATGGGTATGACTAATTTTATAAAAGATTAGAATGTTGATATATCCGCCAAGACTGTTTTTTTTTATTGTTTGTTACTATTTGGATTGGCGGATTACAATTTTATAATAACCACATAAAAAATTAGCTATGAGCCACAAAGCAGCAGATCGTTTACAAGATGTACAGTATTTTGGAGAGTTTG
Organism: Cellulophaga algicola DSM 14237; assembly: GCF_000186265.1. Lineage (NCBI taxonomy): Bacteria > Pseudomonadati > Bacteroidota > Flavobacteriia > Flavobacteriales > Flavobacteriaceae > Paracellulophaga > Paracellulophaga algicola. The sequence continues at coordinate 4,153,125 of NC_014934.1, read as the reverse complement.
GAGGAGTAAATCCATCTATATCAGATTCTTCTACCTATACGTTTATGTCAGCAAAAACCATGTCTGATACCTTTGAAGGAAATACGGAAGGTTGTTACTTATACAGCAGACACTCCACTCCTTCTAATTTGTACTTGGGCGAGGCTTTAGCCGCATTAGAAAGTACAGAAACCGCTAATGTATATGCTAGCGGTATGGGCGCAATTACTTCCGTGATCCTACAACTATGCGATGCTGGAGACCATATTGTAAGCAGTAGAACCATCTATGGAGGGACTTATGCTTTTATGAAGAATTTCCTTAAAAAATTCAATATAAAAACCTCTTTTGTAGACACCACAAGTCTTGAGGCTGTAGAAAAAGCAATTACCGCCAATACCAAAATGATTTATTGTGAAGCAGTAAGCAATCCGTTATTAGAAGTAGCAGATATTGCAGCGCTATCAAAATTAGCAAAAAAATATAAGCTCCCTTTAATCGTAGACAATACCTTCTCTCCGTTAGCGATTACACCTGGTACATTAGGTGCCGATGTGGTGATTCATAGTTTAACAAAATTTATTAATGGGACTAGTGATTGTGTTGCTGGTGTTGTTTGTGGTACTACAGATTTCTGTACGAGTTTAAAAGATGTAAATAGCGGCGCTGCCATGTTATTAGGTAGTACTTTAGATAGTTTACGCGCTGCTTCTATTTTGAAAAACATGCGGACGCTACACATTAGAATGAAAAAACATGCGGAGAATGCACTTTATTTAGCCCAAAAGTTTCAGGAAGATGGGTTAACCGTTTCGTATCCTGGTTTAGCATCGCATCCCGGTCATAAAACCATGAACAAACAAATGAATAGTGCTTATGGGTATGGTGGCCTGCTTACTTTAAATGTTGGCACCCTAGAAAAGGCGAACAGCTTAATGGAATTAATGCAACATAAAAACCTAGGCTATTTAGCGGTAAGCCTTGGCTTTTACAAAACCCTCTTTAGTGCTCCTGGCAGCTCTACTTCTTCAGAAATTCCTATGGAGGAACAGAAGGAAATGGGACTAGGCGAAGGCTTAATTCGTTTTTCCATTGGTTTAGATGATGATATTACGCGCACCTATAAAATTATGAAAGCATGCATGGAAGAACTTAACATTCTAACTTCAGAAAATGTAATCGCATAAAATACCGTTTAACACACTTGCAGGAATACCGTCAAAATCGTATTATTACGGAATAACAAATCACATTTTTAATGCAAAATCAAAGCTTGAATCCTTCGGGGCCTGAAAATGAACACATTGTAGAAAATAAAGAGTTAAGCATTTGGGAAGCTTTAATCCCGGTATTCATATTAGTAGGCATGTTAGCTTATAATGTTTTTGTTTTTGGTGATGATGCGCTGAGTGGCTCTAATCAGTTTATCTTGTTATTAGGAGGTGCAGTCGCAGCTATTGTAGGTTTTTTTAATAAAGTTAGCTACGAACAGATGATGGCTGAAGTTGCCGAAAATCTAAAATCGACTTCAGGGGCACTACTTATATTACTTATGGTGGGCGCTCTTTCTGGTACTTGGTTGGTGAGTGGTATCATCCCATCAATGATTTATTACGGATTACAAGTATTAAATCCAACTATATTTTTGGCGGCATGTGTCATTATTTGTTCGGTAATCTCGGTGGCTACAGGTAGTTCTTGGACGACCTCTGCAACTGTAGGTATTGCACTAATCGGTATTGGTAATACCTTAGGGATTCCTTTAGGGATGACTGCCGGCGCTATACTTTCAGGAGCTTACTTCGGGGATAAAATGTCTCCCTTAAGTGATACCACTAACCTAGCGCCTGCTATGGCCGGAGGAGAGTTGTTTACGCATATTAAATATATGTTTTACACAACGGTACCCACCATAACCGTTACACTTATCGTTTTTATAATTCTTGGGTTTAATATTGACACTACAGGAACAGCAGATACACAATCTATTTTAAATTCCATAGACGCTACCTTTAATATTACAGGATGGCTTTTTTTAGTTCCTGTCGTTGTTATTGTATTGATATTAAAAAAAGCACCACCTCTTTTAGCCTTATTAGTAGGCACCTTATTAGGGGGCGTTTTTGCTATTATTTTTCAGCCAGAGATTGTAATGAATCTTACGGGGGCAACCTCATTAACTTTTGAGTCCGCTTACAAAGGTATTTTAAATGCTATCACGGTAAAAACAGCTATTGCAACAGAAAATGCTGCTTTGAGCGATTTATTTGCGTCAAAAGGAATGGCGGGTATGTTAGGAACCATATGGTTAATTATTTGTGCCATGGTATTTGGGGGTATTATGGATGGGATTGGTGCTCTTGCAAGAATAAGCAGGTCTTTACTAAGCTTAGCACAATCTACTTTTAGTTTATTCGCTAGTACGGTAGCAAGCTGTATCGCACTAAACGTAACTGCATCAGATCAATATTTAGCTCTTGTAGTCCCTGGAAAAATGTTCGCTAAAGCTTATAAAGATAAAGGTTTAGCTCCTGAAAATTTAAGTAGAACTCTAGAAGATTCTGGAACGGTTACTTCTGTATTAATCCCTTGGAATACTTGTGGTGCTTACCACAGTAGTGTTTTAGGAGTTCCTGTCGTAGATTACCTCGTGTTTGCCATCTTTAACTGGTTGAGTCCTATTATGACCTTAATCTTTGCTGGTTTCAACATCAAAATCAAACGATTAGTAACCGGAGAGAAGAAAGAAAATACTACGAAATAAAAATTCTTCAAAACCAGAACACTACCATGCTGTGATAATCGCCGTATAATAAGCTCCTTTTTACTAATATCGTAAAATTCCACGCTTAAATATAGCAACTCCGTACTATTTGTTGGATGTGGTTTCCACCATCAATAAATAGTATAGACCTATCAATTTTTTAAATATTTATTGCGCCTATTCTCCTTTTCTAATCTTAATTTTACCGTAGATAATAACACATAAAATTATATAGAATATGTCAATAGTAGGTAAAAAATTTCCAAGTCTAAGCGTAAATGCAATGAATGATTTAGGAGATACTTTTAAAATAAATGTTTTAGAAGAGGCTCAAAAAAATAACAAGAAAGTTGTTCTTTTCTGGTACCCAAAAGATTTTACTTTTGTTTGCCCTACAGAATTACATGCTTTTCAAGCTGCAATAGGAGAATTTGAAAAAAGAAACACTATAGTAATTGGTGCTTCTTGTGATACTCCTGAAGTACACTTTGCTTGGTTAAGTACGGCAAAAGACAATGGAGGTATTGAAGGGGTAACGTACCCAATATTAGCAGATAGCAACAGAAATTTATCTTCTACATTAGGTATTTTAGATATCACTAACGAGCAATACAACGATGAAACAGGTGTTGTTACTGTAGAAGGTGATAATGTAACCTATAGAGCTACTTACCTAATCGATGAAGAAGGTACTGTATTCCATGAAGGCGTTAACCATATGCCAGTAGGTAGAAACGTGAATGAATTTTTACGTTTGATTGACGCATATGCACACGTACAGAAACACGGCGAAGTTTGTCCTGCAAACTGGGAAGAAGGTAAAGATGCTATGCAAGCTAATGCTAAAGGAACTAAAGATTATTTAGCAAATCACATTAACTAAATTTAAAAACCCCATTACTTATGGTTCTGGGGTTAATTTAAAAATCTGTCTTATGATTTTAGAACTAGAACAAGATAATTTACAAGAAATTATTGACCAGAATGAAAATGTTGTGGTTCAGTATTCTGCTACTTGGTGCGGTAATTGTCGTATTATGAAGCCTAAATTTAAAAAAGAAGCAACTACAAACGAAAACATCACGTTTGTAATCGCTGATGCTGAGAAATTTCCGGAATCTAGGAAATTAGCTAATGTGGATAACCTTCCAACATTTGCTGCTTTCTCTGGCGGGAAATTAAAAAAGCAGGTACAAACGAATAAGTATGATGTATTAAAAGAATTGATCAGTGAAGTTACCAGTAATTAAACATTTAACGAACTTCATACAGGAAAATGATGAAGATTACGTTTTAGAAACTATAGAAACACTTGAAGCACTTACAGAAGTTTCTTCTCTAAAAGATGAAGAACTTGATGTAATCGGAGAATTAATCTCTAACATGTACGGTGCACTTGAAGTACATAAAACCATTAAAAACGGAGCTACTCAAAAAGAGGCTTTAAATAGTTTCATGCAAAGAGTAATGGGGTCAATAGATAAATAATAAAACCTCTTAAAATTATAAAGTCCATTTGTACTCCGAATGGGCTTTTTTTTATTTAAAATTTTTCAAAGCAATTTTAACATTTAAAAGATAAATTTTATAATTTCACACAGAATTAAACACAAATATAATTATGGCTATTGTAACCTTAAAAGGAAATAAATTAAATACTATAGGAAGTTTACCAACAGTTGGTTCTTCTGCTCCAAGTTTTACACTTACTAAAAACGATCTATCAAGTGCAGATTTAGCACAGTACAAAGGAAAAAAAGTAGTTTTAAACATATTCCCAAGTGTAGATACGGGTACTTGTGCACAATCTGTACGTCAGTTTAATACAGAAGCATCAGAATTAAAGAACACTGTAGTTTTATGTGTATCTAAAGATTTACCCTTTGCACAAGCTCGTTTTTGTGGTGCAGAAGGCTTAAATAATGTAGAAATGTTATCTGATTTTAAAGATGGTAATTTTGGTACTCATTATGGAGTATCTTTTGCAGACGGACCATTAGCGCCTTTACTTTCTAGATCAGTAGTTGTTTTAGATGAAGAAGGAAAAGTAATCTACACAGAGCAGGTTGCAGAAACAACAGAAGAGCCTAATTACAAAGCTGCACTTGAAGCCTTAGTAAATGCCTAAAAAAGAATCTTTTTTAGTAAATAGAATAAAAAGTGTTGGCTTCGCATTACGTGGAGCCATGCTTTTAATCCGAACAGAAGCAAGTATAAAAATTCAAGTTTTTATTGCTATTGTAATGACGAGTGCTGGTTTCTATTTTGAGATTACCAAAACAGAATGGATTTTACAAATATTCGCTATTGCTTTAGTGCTTGGTGTTGAGGGGATGAATACCGCTGTTGAAAAAATATCAGACTATATTCAACCAGAATTTGATGAAAAAATTGGGTTTATAAAAGATATTGCTGCTGGTGCTGTAATGCTAGTTTCTATAGCTTCTACCATTATTGGATTAATTATATACCTCCCTAAGTTTTTTTAGAACAGTATTACCTTTCGCATACAAGGTAAATTTGTATTTTAGCCCTCTAGAATAAAAGATTTAATGGCAAAAAAGTCAAAAAGCTCAAAATCAACGCCTCCTAAGAAAAAGGTGTCTTTAAATTTATCAAAACAAAATAAAATTATACTCGGAAGCTTAATCATGCTTTTTAGTGTAGCACTTTTTTTTGCTTTCATCTCTTTCTTTTTTACTTGGCAAGATGATCAAAGCTTGCTATCAGAATTTTCTAACCGAAATCAAGAAGCAAAAAATTTACTGAATAAATTTGGAGCGGGCATAAGTCATTTCTTCGTTTATAAAGGCTTCGGGATTGCTTCTTTAATTTTTACCTTTCTTTTCTTTGTAAGTGGGTTGCGTCTGTTTTTAAGTTTAAAAGATACAGGGTTACTCCGAAAATGGATATGGGGATTAGTATTTATTATATGGATATCTTTAACCTTAGGCTTCTTTGCCGAAAAAAGACCGCTATTAGGTGGCTTGGTAGGTTATGAAATGAATGATTTTATGCAAGATTATGTCGGTAAATTAGGCGTAATTCTTCTCTTGTTATTTGGTCTTATTGTAATTATGGTACGTTTATTTAAACTCACACCAGATCATCTTACCGCATATTATCAGAAAAAGAAAAGTTCTCTTTCAAAGGAGTTTGAAGATGATGCTGCGGAAACTTATTCTGATGAAGAAATAGAAGCGCTTATCAAAAAAGAAGAAAAACAAAAAGTAATAGATACCTATACCCATAAAAAGGATATTCCAGCAATGGAAACCCAAAGAGAAACCAAGGCAGAAGCTAAGCCAGAAACTAAAACTATTATAACTAAAGATTTTGAGGTTACCATTCCTGTTGAAGAAGAAGTTATTGAGGAAGAACTTCCAATGCAGGTTGAAAAAATAGTAGAGGAAGGAGAAGAAACTGATAATTTAGCCAGTAAGTTGGTAGAAGATTACGGAGAATTTGATCCTACTTTAGAGTTAGGTAATTATAAATTCCCAACCATAGATTTATTAGATCAACATGGAGTAACAGGAGGAATTACCATCAACCAAGAAGAGTTAGAAGAGAATAAAAATAAAATTGTAGAAACTTTAAAAAACTACAAAATAGGAATAGCTCAAATTAAAGCTACTATTGGTCCTACGGTTACTTTATATGAGATTGTTCCAGAAGCAGGGGTACGTATTTCTAAAATTAAAAACTTAGAGGATGATATTGCATTATCTCTTGCTGCATTAGGGATTCGAATTATAGCACCTATCCCAGGAAAAGGAACTATAGGTATAGAAGTACCCAATAAGAATGCAACTATTGTTTCTATGCGTTCTGTAATCACCTCTAGTAAATTCCAAAAAGCAGAAATGCAATTGCCTATTGCTTTTGGTAAAACCATTAGTAATGAAACCTTCGTAGTAGATTTAGCCAAAATGCCTCACTTGCTTATGGCAGGAGCTACCGGTCAAGGTAAATCTGTAGGTTTAAATGCGGTACTAACTTCTTTATTATACAAAAAGCATCCTGCGGAAGTTAAATTTGTTTTGATTGATCCAAAAAAGGTGGAATTAACACTTTTTAATAAGATAGAACGTCACTTTTTAGCGAAACTACCTAATTCAGAAGATGCTATCATTACAGACAATACCAAGGTTATTCACACCTTAAATTCCCTCTGTATAGAAATGGATAATCGGTATGAATTGCTAAAAATGGCATTGGTACGTAACATTAAAGAATACAATGTAAAGTTTAAAGCGCGTAAATTAAATCCGAATGATGGCCATATGTTCTTACCGTACATTGTTTTAGTGATTGATGAGTTTGCAGATTTGATTATGACGGCTGGTAAAGAAGTAGAAACACCTATTGCTCGTTTAGCGCAACTTGCGCGTGCCATTGGTATTCACTTAATTATTGCCACACAACGCCCCTCTGTAAACGTAATTACAGGGATTATAAAAGCTAACTTCCCTGCGCGTATTGCCTTTAGAGTAACCTCTAAGATAGATTCACGTACTATTTTAGATGCACAAGGCGCAGATCAGCTTATTGGTCGTGGTGATATGTTGTATACCCAAGGGAATGATGTGACACGTATTCAGTGTGCTTTTGTTGATACTCCTGAAGTGGCTAAAATTGTAGAATTCATAGGGTCTCAGCGAGCATATCCGGATGCACATTTACTTCCAGAGTATGAAGGTGATGAATCTGGCACAAGTCTTGATAATAACATTACAGATAGAGATGCTTTATTCCGCGATGCTGCAGAAGTTATAGTTATTGCACAACAAGGATCAGCTTCTTTAATCCAAAGAAAATTGAAATTAGGTTACAATAGAGCAGGTCGGATTATCGATCAATTAGAAGCCGCAGGAATTGTAGGACCTTTTGAAGGCAGTAAAGCCAGACAGGTGTATGTTTCAGATATGGCCGCTCTTGAAGTAATTTTTAACAACGAAAAAAAATAAAATTTGATTATGAAAAAGATTATTGTTTTAGTAGCACTTTTTTCCTCTGCCCTATCTATGGCTCAAAACTCAGCAAAAGCAAAAACGTTGTTGGATGATGTATACAACAAGGTAAAAAGTTATGACAATATTTACGTAGATTTTAAATATGCTTTAAATAATAAAGAAGCGAATATCAACCAAGAAACGCGTGGTGATGTTACCATGCAAGGCGATAAATATTTATTTAATTATTTAGGATCTCAACAATTGTTTGACGGGGCAAAAGTATACACTATTGTTCCTGAAAATGAAGAGGTAACCATTGAAGACAAGTCTGCAGAAGAAAATACCATTACGCCATCAAAAATGTTGACTTTCTACAAAAAAGGACACAATTATGAAATGGATATTTTACAGAATATTCAAGGTAGAAAAATTCAATTCGTGAAATTAACACCTATTGATACTAATTCTGAAATTAAAAATATCTTATTAGGTATTGATGCCGAAACAAAACATATCTATAAATTAATAGAAACGGGTAAAAACGGGACTAAAACAACCATCACTGTTAATTCTTTTAAAACAAACCAACCTTTATCAAAAAGCTTATTTACATTTGATGAAGCTAAGTACAAAAAAGAAGGCTACTACATCATAAGAAACTAAGCATTGAGAATATTAGACCGTTATTTATTAAGTAGATTCTTATACAATTTCTTCAGCTCGTTTGCAATACTGATGCTCATCTTCGTATTTCAAACGATTTGGCTGTTTATAGACGATTTGGCTGGTAGAGGTCTGGATGTCATGATTATCCTTAAATTTCTATTCTATATAATGCCTAATCTTATGGAGAAGGTACTTCCATTAACTGTGCTATTAGCCTCTATATTAACCTTTGGTTCTATTGCAGAAAACTATGAGTTTGCCGCGATGAAAGCCTCAGGTATTTCCTTGCAACGTTCTATGCGTCCTTTAATTATTTTTGTTTGCATATTGGGCGTAGTCGTATTTTATTTTGCCAATAGTGTTATCCCTGCTTCAGAGCAAAAAATTTACAATCTTCGAAAAAATATAGGTCAAGTTAAACCGTCTACCGCTATTGTCGAAGGTGCTTTTAGTGATTTAGAAGGCACTAATATGAATATGAAGGTAGACCGTAAGTACGGAGATAATGATCGTTTCTTAGAAAATGTTATTATTCATAGAAAATCTGATAATAGCATAAATAATACCGTAATAAAAGCCAAAACGGGAGAATTAGTAAGTAGTGAAGGGTCTGATATTTTAAAATTAGTGTTAAGAGATGGCCATTACTATGAAGATATTACCAAAAAGAAATCTACAGAGAATCGCAAATATCCTTTTGCTAAGTCTAGTTTTGAAATCTATACTATTAACCAAGATATCTCTAAATTAGATGTTAATTTAGAAGAAGATAGATCGGTGACAACCGATAAGATGAAAAATGTAATGCGGTTGATAAAAGATGCCGATTCTATCAAAAAGAATAACCTTATCATTGTAGAAACCTTTTCTAAAAGTATTTACAACAGAGCGGGAGCTTTTGCCATTTTATCAAAAAAAGATAGTCTAGACAATGCTAATTTTAAACCTTTGAGTAAAGATGCATTGCTATTACAAAAAGCAATGTTTGATACCTTGAATATTGTTAGTCTTTATCCAGAATATCAGAAAAGTCAAATCTTAAACGCAGCAAAAAATACCACTACCAATATTTTAGCTTCTATACGCAGTAAGAAAGACGAATTAGATAAACGCTACAAAATATACAATATGCATATTGTGTCCTTACACAAGAAATTTGCTTTAGGATTATCTTGTATCGTTCTATTCTTTGTAGGAGCACCGTTAGGAGCTATTATCCGTAAAGGCGGACTTGGAGTACCTATGGTCGTGGCTATTCTCTTATTTCTAACCTATTATTTTATTGGCGTATTTTCAGAAAACTACGCTAAAGATGGGAATATGAGCCCCATTATTGGCGCTTGGACCTCCACGTTAATTATGTTACCCTTAGGTGTCTTTCTAACAAAAAGAGCAACAGAAGACAAAGGTTTAATCAGTTTTGGAGTGGTGATAGACCTGTTTAAAAATGGCTTTAAAAAACTAATGCCTAGTAGAAAATAAAAAAGTATGGAAAATATGACGCATCTAAATTCTATAGAAGAAGCTATTATCGATATCAAGAACGGAAAAGTTATTATCGTTGTTGATGATGAGAATAGAGAGAATGAAGGCGATTTTTTAGCAGCGGCAGAATTGGCTACTCCTGAAGTAATCAATTTTATGGCTACACAAGGTCGCGGACTTATCTGTACTCCCTTAACCGAAAGCCGATGCAAAGAGTTAGGTTTACCTATGATGGTAAGCAACAATACAGACCATATGGAAACCGCTTTTACAGTTTCTGTAGATTTACGAGGTAAAGGCGTTACTACCGGAATTTCTGCGGGAGATAGAGCTAAAACGGTTTTAGCATTAACAGATCCCGAAACCAAACCTTTTGATTTAGCGCGTCCTGGTCATATTTTTCCTTTAGTAGCTAAAGAAGGTGGTGTTTTACGCAGAACAGGGCATACCGAAGCAGCCATAGATTTTGCACGCTTAGCAGGTTTAGAACCAGCGGGTGTAATTGTAGAAATCATGAACGAAGATGGTTCTATGGCGCGCCTTCCAGAATTAATGGAAGTAGCCAAGAAACACGATTTAAAAATTGTTTCTATTGAGTCTTTAATTGCCTATCGTATGGAGCATGATAGTTTGATCGAGAAAAAAGAAGATTTCACGATTACCACACGTTTTGGAGAATTTAGATTGCGTGCTTACCAACAAACCACAAACGATCAAATACACATAGCCTTAACTAAAGGGAACTGGAAAAAGGAAGATAAAATTCTAACTAGAATTAACTCTACGTTAATCAACAACGATATCTTAGGCACCTTAACAAACAACCCTGATAAGAAGCTAGAAGATATGTTTAATGCGATAAACAAAGAAGGCAAAGGCGCCTTTCTATTTATCAATCAAGAAAGTAAATCCTTGAATCTATTAAACAGAATATCAAGCCTTAAAGCGCTACAAGCTAAAGGTGAAATTAAAGCACCCAAAATAGAAATGGATGCCAAAGATTTTGGCGTTGGCGCTCAGATATTACATGACCTTAATATTTCTAAAGTAAAATTATTAACCAATACGGTACAATCTAAACGTGTAGGTATTATTGGTTACGGATTAGAAATTGTGGAGTACGTTTCGTACTAACCCAAAACTACGTTAATAGCAGCTACCATAGCTTTTGCTCTGGCATGTACTTGCGCTTCCGTCCAGCTTAATTTTATTAGGCAAGATATGGTGCGTGAGATTACCTGGTCAGAAGCAGAGAAATCTTTTTCTTCAGAACTAAAAACAGCTTTTTCTATGCTGTCTGAAAACTGATTTAAAGACTTCAATTCTTTTAAATGCTCCCATTTAGTGTGGTAATGCCAATTATTATCAAACCAATAAAAAGAGGCATCTACGCCATGTTGCCCTAACGAGGTATGGGCAGCTTTTGCTTCGGTCTCTGTAGGAAGAAAGAAACTAATAAAAGAGTAGTTTTGCACACCACCCTCTGGAATTTTTCGGAAGGTAACTTCAGGAATCGTTTTTAAGGCTTCCTCTAAAATTAAATAATATTTTTTCTGAGTTGCTAGAAATTCATCCAAGCGTTGAATTTGGGCTACTCCAACAGCAGCATGTAATTCTGATATTCTATAATTATACCCTAGAAAAGGATGCCCCTCTGCTCCCCTATCTTTTCCGATATGATCATGTCCGTGATCTGAATAATGATCGGCATGCCTATAATAATCCTTGTTATTCGTAATTAATCCGCCACCTTCACCACAGGTAATTGTTTTTACGTAATCAAAAGAAAAACAACCAATATCTCCAATACTCCCTAGTGGTTTGTTGTTATAAGAACCTCCTATAGCTTGGCAGGCGTCTTCTATTAAAACTAAACTGTATTTTTTACACAATACCACCAAAGGATCTAGGTCTACCATAGAGCCACACATATGTACGGGCATAATGGCCTTTGTACGCTCTGTAATGGCATTTCTAACCGCTTTGGGGTTTAGGCCTAGTGTTTCATCTACATCTACTAAAACAGGAATAGCACCAACGGCCAAGACCGCTTCAAAAGTAGCTACAAAGGTGAATGTAGGTATAATCACTTCATCACCAGCACCAACACCTGCACTGACTAGTGCTACGCTTAAAGCAGCAGTACCACTACTTACCAATTGCGCATATTGCGTTTGCATACGCTCGGCTAAAAGTTTTTCTAACTTAACAGCTTTCCAATCGTTACGGGCTCCGTCAAAACCATACCGCATGAGTACTCCAGAATCTAAAACTTCATTGACTTCTTTACGTTCCGCATCTCCGAATAATTCAAATCCTGGCATATTTTTTTCTATTATTAAGTTAACATAAATTGCGGCTGCAAATTAAACGGATTTGCAGCGTTTTTCAAACCAATATGGCAACTAATTAGCGTTCTATAATTACCGTTGCTAATGGCTTTCTAACTTTTGGTAAAGTAGCAAAGAAATCATCTACTGCCCTATACCCTACTGGCAGTACTAATACTGAAGTTAAGTTCATATCCTCTATCCCTAAAAGTTCATCATATTTAGAAGGAATAAAACCTTCCATAGGGCAAGCATCTATTTTTTCTAAGGCACACACCGTCAATAAGTTTCCTAGGGCTAAATACGCTTGTTTGATGGCCCAAGCTTTTTTCTCTTCTCCAGACATTTTTGAAAATGAGCTAATTAACGAGTCTTGAAACGGCATTAAAATTTCATCACTGGTGTTTCGGATTTTTTTAATTAAGTTGAAATAATTTCTAATGTAGGCTTCAGAGATATCGGTTTCAATACAAAGAACCAAAAGATGCGAAGCTTGTGCTACTTGCTGTTGGTTATAAGAATGTGCCACTAAGTTCTCCTGAAGCTCTTTATTATGTACTACCACAAGTTTTATAGGCTGTAAGCCATACGAAGTTGCCGTGAGGTTAAAAGCCTCTTTTAGAAGGTCTATTTTAGTTTCACTTAAAAGCTTAGTGGCATCAAATTTTTTAACGGCATAACGCCATTGTAGAGAGTCTATACTCGAATTCATTAACTAATTTTAAATATAAGCAGCGTAAATAGTACAATGCCTTGCTGTAAAATTACTTTTTTTAAATGATACGCCTTCGTAATTCGCTAAAAAATAGACTGCTAAAGCTGCATTAGCATTTTAAAGGAAAAAAATGTGAAAATATTTTCAAAAGCAGGGTTAATATTTAAAAAAGGTTTATATATTTGCACCCGCAATCAGGGAATACCTGATGAGGCACTCAGGAGAATTGGCAGAGTGGTCGAATGCGGCAGTCTTGAAAACTGTTGAGGGTCACACCTCCGGGGGTTCGAATCCCTCATTCTCCGCTTAGAGCAAAGCTCAATACCGAAAGGTATTGGGCTTTTTTATTTTAAGAAATGTCAAAAACATCGTTTTTGTAAATTAATTAAAATAAAAAAGCCCATAAATTGCGTTAGCAATTTGAGCTTTATTGTAAGGTGTGGAGATCAAGGGATGCACGAAGTGAATCCCTCCTTCTTCTAAATTTAACTTGATTATTAAATGTTTGCAAAATTATCACTCAATTCTATTAGCCTTAATTAAAAATTATTTTCTTTTAATTTCATCCAAAGTCAAGCCGTTTTTGTCTTTCCAAGAGGTCCAACCATTAGCCGAGCGCCCTAAAATTGTTGCAGCCGCAGCACTGGGGGAATTAAATATAAAATCTTGCTGGAAAACATAAACATTATTATCTCTTTTAAGAATTTCCTCTTCAATTAAGCGATTTCTTAATATCCCTATCCATTTATTCATGCCTTTGGTTGGCTCTAGGTTTACTTTCCCTTCTTTATACACCAAAAAGCCATCATCTGTTAGCTCACCAACTGCGTATGCATCTTTACCTTGACAATAAAACAACTCTTTATTACTTTTTGCTTTTCGTTTTTCTTCAAATATTGGATATCCTAAAGTAGCCAGTAAAATTTTTGCAGTTTCAAAGTTATCAAGTAAATCGTGCTCTCTACTTTCAGAAATGTATAATCTATTAGAACCGGTATCGTTATCTAATTTATACCTATCAATTTCCTTACTTTTATCTATGCAGTAATGCTCTAAAAACTTACTATCTGCTTTATTGTAATCATTTGTTTTAGAAGCTACAATAACACAATGGGTCCAGAAATCTTTATTTCTATTATGCGATTGGATACGCTTAAAACAATCTTCACCCTCTCCAATATAAACCATTGGTTTTGTCCCATCTTCTGAGGTACCAAATAAAAAATACACCCCTGTGAAATGCACCATTTCACGTTGGCTTACTTCTTGCATTTTATTCCTAGGAAATAATATAGCTTTAACTAATCTGCTTGTTATTTCTGCTTCACGAATACTCGTTGGTGAACCGTCTGGTAGAAATATTTGTATGGTTTGTGGTCGCATTTTTTTAATTTAATTAAGCATAATTATTTTAAATGAAATCATAAAATCTATAGGCTTAAAATTTCATTTCTTCTTTCCAATAACTCTAATACATCATAATAATGCTTTAAAATTTCTCCTCGCTCCCATTTATGCTTTTGATTAGTTTCTTTATACATAATTAGCTGTTTTGCAGGTAAACTTTCCTTGTAATATTTTCCTGTCTCGTCAGCTTTTCCTTTTGGAGATTCATCGTTCATTTTAGAATTTCCACTTTTACTAACCAAACATAAATTACCTAAACAGTCCAAAACATCTATATTAGATTCATTTCTATAGGATTGTGGTAAATGGTGCTCTACTGAGTTTCTATATTTAAATTCAAAACTATAATTGCTTTGATTTTCTGTCCAGTATAAATAATCTATAAAATTAAAAAGAAAGTGAGGTGTACTTGTTCCTTTATTATAATGAGGCTCTTTTACAACTTCATCATAATTTCTATTCTCGTTAAACGTATTAATCACCAAAGTATTTAATTTCTTTAAGAATTCTTTAGACTCTATTTCTAAATCTTCTGCATCACCAAACCAACTTAAAATCTCTTGTAAATAATTTTTATACTTCTTTGTTCTAAAGGTTACTTGCAACATGGAGAGACATTTAATAATAGACTCTTGCAAATCTTTAAACGTGTTTTCGTATTGTAACTTTTTAGTTTTTTTCTTTTCGTAATAATACATTTTAGGTTTCTGTAAAACCCATTTTGTATTGTCTTCAGATTTTTCATCTTCTATAACGGTTACTATAAATCGGTCAAAAACAACTCTGTAAAACAAAAGCTTATTAATAAACTTTAACGCATCTATTTCGTCTTCTAAACCTTCAAACCGTTTTAATAATTCATCACCATTTAATGGAATGTCTTTAACTTCTGAAAAATACAGTTTTAAAACGTGCATTAAAAAATTAGGGAAATCAATAATAGCTTCAAAATCTTCTTTCTTATCTACATCTTTGCTTTCCTCTATGTCTAAAATAGATGCTCCAGATAAAATTTGATGGATACTTAAGAAAGTGTCTTTATAATCATCTTCATTGATGTCTTCATCAGCTTTAAAATGATAACTATTAAAATTCTCTCCAAAAAAATGAGCTCTATCTTTTTTAAATAATCGTTGTATTGGTTTATTCATTTGTGAACAAGCATCCCATATTTTTGCAAATTGAGCAGTACCGCTTTTATTGTCTTTAATCTTGTCTAAAAGCCTTGCTTTTACTATTTCATGTTCTTCTAATTGCTCTCCCCTATTATTCATCACTTCAAAATAATGAGCTACATCAATATCTGAAGGTATTTCTACTTTTACTAACTGTACTTGGTTAAAAAAATATTCTTTAAAACCTGTTATACCATCTTCTTTTAAGAAATCTATAAATCGCAGTGTTTCATTTGGTTCTTTTACTTTTAAATCTACTGTTTCTATATACTCAATAGCTTCATTAAAGTGTGATACTAAATGATTGGTAGTTGTAGTTGCGACTTCTCCTCTTTGGTAATAGGTGCTTAGAAAGCTTTCTACTTCTGGTCTAGAATCGTATTGTAACTTAGAGGTATGTAAACTAGAATCTAGTTTCTTAGCTATTAATGAGAGTGTTGTTAGTCTTTGCTGACCATCTATAACTTCAAAATCTCCATTTTTTCTTTTTAAAACGACTAGTGTACCAATAAAATAAAATCCTTTTGGGTTTTTACTATAGTTCTCGTAAATATCTCTAAGTAATAGGTGTATTTCATCATCTGCCCAAGCATAGTTTCTTTGATATAAAGGCACCACATAATTAGATTGAAATATTTCGCGAATACTCTTATTTAAATATTTTACTTCCATTAGTTATCAAGATTGAATTTTGATAAATCTATTTCACTTTTACCTGAGCTTATTTTAACTCCAAAATCTAAAAAGAAACGAATAATTACATCTTCTTCTTTAGTACAGATAATATCCCTTTTTGCAATCTCATTTAGCGTTCTTAATTCAAAATAGTTTTTACTTTGTTCTATGATAGTAAAAATTTCCATCTCTGATGGATACTTCGCTACCGCAGCATATTTTACTTGTTGTTTTTCTAGACGTAAACGATACACAACGGCATACAATTCTTTATGATACTTGTTTACACCATCTTCTCCGTATTTATCAAAAAGTAATATAACAAGCGATTTATAAAGCTCTTTTAAGTACTGGTCTCCTGTTCTATAACTTTTTGGATAATTGCAATGCACCTCATAAAAGCCTTTAAATTCTTTTAAGAAAGAAACTTCTTCATTATGGATAAAAAGTTGCTTGTATATTTCTACATAAGACTCTATGTAATCAAAAAAAGACTTCCCGTTTAAAATGGGCTGATTTATAGATACAAAATCATTAACGTTAGCTAAGTGTTTTTGGTTAAAACGAGATTTCATTCCTTTAACCTGAACTTGTAAACCATTAAAATAATTTAGCGCAACGGAGTGAAGTAGATTACTATTATGAAACGGATATTCCATTTCTTCTTTTGACCTAATGGTGTGCCCTTTAAACTCGTCTATAGTATCTTTGCTGAAATCAAAAGCAGCTTGCTTTTTACTCCAAATTCTTGTTCTATACAATTGCTCATTAAAGAGCTGCTTTAAAATATCTTGTGGTGTGGCTTTAGTGTTTAATGGGTCTATAACAAAACGCGTCGCATTTTCCCATCTTCGGTCGCTATTCATTTTATCTGCATTGGTAGCTTGTTCATCTTCCATTGCTCTAATATGATAGGCTTTTAAAAGATTATAAGGTTCCAATGTTTTACCACGACTATTTTGAGAATCGAACATTTGAAAAGATTCTGAAAGTTTTGTTACTCTCACCTCTACAAACTCGCAGAATTTAGTAATATAGTTTAGAAAGTCTGCTTTTTCCTGCGCTACATTTTCTTGTAACCAATAGGTTATAAATTCGTTATTGGTACGAATGCATTTTTCAGAATCGCTATGGTTAAATTTTAGTTTTTTAGATAAAGCTATAGCTTCTGGAGAGTCTAACTGGCATAAAATTAAAAGTAATGTTGTAATACGTTGTTGCCCATCAATAATTTTAAAGCCATCATCTTTATTCTTTAAATTTTCAAATAAAATAACACTACCAATTCTATAAGCACTTTTTACTTGTTTCCAACTACCATAAATATCTTCTAATAATTGTGCGACATTTTTAGGCTTCCAACGATAAGGTCTTTGATACACTGGTATTTGTAAATTTTGACTCAATACAGCATTTACCTTTTTTATTTCTGCCTGTATTATTTTTTCTTTTACTTTCAAATTATAGCAGTTTTACATTATTTAATAATAGTCAAAATCATGTGTTTTATTTGATTAAGCTGGTAGTATAGAAATCTTATTATCTTTAATTCTACTTATTATAATATTCATATCACTTAGACAATTTTGAATAGCTATTAATAATTGATCTAAATTTTCAAATCTATCAGACACTAACATGAAGCAAACAAGAAACGCCTTAGAACTGTTTCTGTTCATTAGGTTTAATCTGGTTTCCCTTGCAAGATTGCAAATTTCTAATTGATCACGTACTTCTATTAATAATTCATCCATATTTCTCTTAATTTAACTATACTACATAGCGACCATTTAACATATACTAGTTGGTGAAACGTCTGGTAAAAATATCTGTATGGTTTTTGGTCTAGACATAAGTTCTTTTTATTATAATTAAAAATAGATACTACTATTTATCATTGCTTTAACTAAGACAATTTTCCAATTATTCATACCATCTCTAGCTTCAATTTTTGAATAATGGTTTTCAATAAATCTTTGAAGTTCTATATCATCAATAATTGAATCTCTACAACTTGAAATTAGTATATCTAATTCTGAAATAACTTCGTCAGAATCTTCCCTGAAACGTTGTAACAAATTCAATTTATCATAATGACTCTCTATAACTTTAAACAGGTTTAAATCAATATGCGACATATTTTTCAATTCAAATATAAATTCTGTCTTCGATACTATATTAACAAATAAATATTGCGCCGAAGGAATAATATCAGAGTATAGATTAAGAAACAATAAGTTTTGGTCATCTTTCCATTTCTCCTTCTTTTTCGAATTGCAAGTAGAACAACATGGAATTAGATTTATTGGATTAACTGAAAACTCAGGAAACTCATCCTTAGGAATATAATGATCTAATGATGCTACCTTTTCTATTGTACAATTAGGACAGTTGTTTATTCTTTGATTAAACTCGTTAGTTGTTAACTCTATTTTTAGATTAATTATTGATTTTCTTTGGGAAGAATAAAGCTTTAAAAGATTTATTTTATCCTCTCCATCAAAGCCATGAGCAGAAATAGCAAATAAATTATTATTATCAAATTTAAGCTTATAGTCAGCATATTTAGTGGTTATAATATGCTCATTTTGAATTAAATTATTTTTAATATCCTCTTTATTAAGACTATCATTCACTAAACTTTTATGAAAAGTTAAAGCATCTCCAGGGAAGCACTTTATATTCTTCATAATAACTTACTTTTAAGATAAATTTTAGCATTCAAACTTAAAGGGAGGTTATCATTTTCAAGTTTTTCTAATATAGTTTCGTAATTGTAATACCTTTCAATCATCTTATCAAGTATCACTTTGTACTGTTTATTTATCTCGCTATTAGAAAAAATATCTTCAGTTAATACCGTTAAATTCTCTCCAAAACTCTCAACTCCAATTTTTCTTAAAATTGGAGTATTACTTTCTTTTTCCATAACATAAACGTTTTTACCAAATATGCTTTGAATTATTATTGGAGAATGTGTTGTAATTAAACAATAAGAATCAAATGACTCAACCAATTCATATATTGAACTTATAAGTTGAGAAATCGCATTTGGGTGCAAATGGGTTTCAGGTTCATCAAATAATATTAAGGAGTCATATCTAATATTAGCGATTATTTTAGTCATTATTTCTAACATAATGCTTTGTCCAGAACTTAATTTATCTACAATATGAATCAAATTAGCTTCATTTATCTCAATACCTTGATCACTATTATAACCTGATAAAAACTCGTTAATAATAAAAGCATCTTCTATAACATCTTCGTCAATAAACTTTGATAACACATCTTTCCATTTCTTAACCCTTTTATGATATGTTATTTTTTTACAAGCTTCAATAAGTTTTTGATTCTTCTCTGCTTTTGAAGGAAGAGTTTTATCATCATTCAACAAGCCACAAAATACATAGTTAAAATCTATTTTTTCATTAGGTTTTTTAAAACTATCAAACACACTATAAGAGACAGCTATAATTTTACTAAATATTGGTTTATGAGGTATAAAAGCTTCGGCTTTAGACTCAGATATATCTATGGGTAAATTTGTTATTAATTGAGTCTTTCCTGCACCATTTTTACCTATAATTGCAAAAATTCTATCTGAAAATTCTAAAGTATCATTAAATTCTAAATCAATCTCAACAGGAGTAGATGCATAGTTAGGTGTAAAAGTGTAGATGAAATTGTATTTATTTTCAAGACTTATTCCTTGTAAAATTAACTTAATATTTCTTGAAAGCTGTTCTGCCTCATCTCCTCTTGTTAAAGAATCCCTATATATAGTGTTAGAGGAAAATTTATCATTTATTTCAACAAAATAGGCAGCATCCTTTAAGGCAAATAAAACACTTGCTAATTTGGTGTTAAATATTCTTTGAAGGTTTTCATAGTATTCCTGTTCCTGACCTAACGAACAGAAAGAATCATTTAAAGATGTAAATTGTTTTTCAATTACTTCTCTTGTTTTATCGCTTTCTCCATTTGTTATTTTTACATCTCCAATTTTTTCAACTTCTTGGGAATTTATGTAGTAAAATAATCTAAACGTAGTTTCACTTCCATAATCATCCCAATCATTAGTTTTTAAATAAAAATATGGGTATTCATTAGTATGGCTATGACTACCTACTATAAATGGAATTGAATTTTCTAAAACATTAATTTTATCATTTTTCTTACTTTCTCGTAAAGTATAAATAGGTAAATCTTCTTTATAATCTGAAACAGCTAAAGTATAATTGATACTTGATAATTCAGAATTAATTACAGATACATAAAATTCTATTTCCTGTAAATCGTTCCTAAAATCTGGATGAACTACAGTTTCTAAAAACTTAGTAAAATCTTCGTCTTTTTCTAATAATTTAAAATAATCTATAAAGGTTTGTTCAAAAGTCCAATCTTCAGGGTTGTTAACTAAATGTTGTACAGCATCATCATAAGCATTATCCCATCTATCATCAGGAGATACTCTTGGAAGTGCTTTTAAGTCCCAAATATTATTTAAAAAATTTATAACTCCATTATACCATCCATCGTCTTTAGCGTTAAAAGCATTAGGATAATTATTTATTTTTCTAAAAAGTTTTGACTTTAACTCTTTTGTGTATTTCATCATTATTAATCCTAAATTTCTACTTTACGCTCTTTGCCCTCAAAAACCTCACGCAAAACACTCTGCATCAACATCTCACTATATTCTTGGCTTTGTTGTACTTCATGCTCTAAAGTATCACACAAACCCATTAAAGCATTTACTTTTTCTACAATGGCTTTTTGTTCTTCTATTGGTGGAAGTGAAACAACAAATTGTCTAATTAATGATAAGTTTAAGTTACCTTGAGAAACACCTTTTCCATAAGTGTTTTTTGAAGAATATTGTCTTCCTTCAGGTGAGTTTAACCACATTACAATATAATTAGGCTCTAATTTGTTTGGAAACATTTTCAATAATCCAACACTTACATAAATAGCAAATTCTAAATCTTGGTCAATTAATGTAGCTTCTCCAATTCCAGCTCCAACTCGGGTAAGTAAAATGTCGTTTAATTCTGGTTTTCTATTTCTTCTATAACCTTCAAAATCCTCCTCAGAAACAAATCGATGCTTTTCTGGCATAAACTTAAAAGGCTTTACATTTTTAGCTGAAAGAAACATTCTCCCTTCTTCAGTATATTTTGGTGTTTGATGCGTACCATCTGTAATATATTGACATAGTTCAATCATTCTACACCAAACCCAACCTTCAGGTAACTCATAAGGAATTTCCTCTTTAGTAATTTTTGGTAAGGCTTTTTCCTTTTTTATTTTTTTATCTTTTATAAGTTGTGCTTTCTCTTCTTGTAGGCGTTTTAAGAGTTGGCTTGCATCTTCAGTATCTGGATTGTTTACTCTCCAATCTGCAGTTAACTTTCCTTGTACTGCTAATTGCAAAACCGTTTCTCGTAACTTTTTAATGTTTGTAGTTTCATTAAAGAAACTTTTAAAATGGTCTTGTAAAAAAGTCCATTCTTGGTTAGCGTTATTGGTAGTGAGTTGGTGTAATGCAGATGTTACAAAGTCCTCTTTTAAATTAATACGCTCAACGGTTAATTGCTCTAATTGTTCTACTTCTTTAAAAAGGGTTTCTACTACTTTTACGATTTCTTTTTGTTCTTCTAGTGGAGGAAAAGAAAATTCCATAGATTTTACAGTACCAGTTCCAAGTTCCGTTTGTTTTGTACTACCTGTTACTCTTCCAACAACTAACTCTTGAATTAATGGACTTGCTGTAAAAATCCATAAATATTCAGTAATAATGAAGTTTTTAAAACCTCTAACTACTGTAACATGAGAGTCTGCGACAACTTTTTCATAATTGGTTCCTGGATATGATATTACTCTCCCAATAGTACCATCGCCAGTAGAGTTCCATAACAAATCCCCTTTTTGTAAAAATCTTTCTTCAACATATTTTTCAAGTGATTCTTCTGTTATAAATCTAGCTCTAGAAATATCAAAACCAGACCATTGTACACATTTTTGAGATATAACAGGAATCTTAGGTATCTCTGTATATTTTGGAGATTTACCTCTTTGAATATACTCACAAATATCGTTCAATCTACACCAAACCCAACTGTCAGGTAATTCATAAGGAATTTCATCTTTACTTATTTTAGGTAATGATTTTTCCTTTTTTATTTTTTTCTCTTTAATTAATTTAGTTCTTTCCTTTTTTATTTCCTTTAATAATTCATTAGCAGGTTCAATATCTGGATTTTCTTTTCTCCAATTTGCAGTCAATTTCCCTTGAATTGCCAATTGCAAAATCAATCCTTTTAATTCTTTGGCATTTTTAGGACGAATGGTTAATTCTTTAAAGTGTTGTAGTAATTTCATATGGTGATGAGATTGCTTCGTCCCTCGCAATGACGGACGCGTGCAATGACGTTTATTTTAAAGCTTCGGTTAATACATTAATAATTTCGTCTTGTATGCTAGAAATTTTTTGTTCCGTAGTTCTAAATTTTTCTAAAATCACTTCTGGGCTTTCTAAGTTATCTACTTCTTGGTGTGGGTTTTTAATATCTAGATTGTAATTACGCTTTTTAATATCTTCAATAGATACTTTCCAAGCGTATTCATTCTCTACACGTTTGTTCCACCATTTTTTTTCTACATCAAACTCTTTAATATTAATAGGTTTAGTTTTGTTATAGCTTTTTGCTCCTTTTGGGTATTGGTGTTCGTAATACCAAACGTCTTTGGTAGGTGTGCCTTTTTCAAAAAACAACAAGTTAGTTTTAATACTTGTATAAGGGTTAAAAACGCCATTAGGTAAACGAACAATAGTATGTAAGTTACATTTGTCTAACAACTCTTCTTTTAGGCGTGTTTTCATCCCTTCGCCAAACAAAGTTCCATCTGGTAATACAATAGCACAACGTCCTTTATCTTTTAAGAGCTTAATAATTAAGGCTAAAAATAAATCGGCTGTTTCTTTGGTTCTAAATTTTTTAGGGAAGTTGGTTTCTGTACCATCTTCTTCTACACCTCCAAAAGGCGGATTAGAGAGTATAATATCTAGCTTGTCTTTGGCTCCCCAATCTGCATAGGGTTTGCTTAGTAAATTATCTCTACGCACTACTGGTAAATCGAAACCATGTAGCATTAAATTGGTGGTACATAATAAATGTGGCAATGGTTTTTTCTCAATACCACGTATCGATTTTTGTAATACGTCTCTTTGGGTATAATCTTTTACTTGATTTCTAACATGGTCAATCGTACAAGTTAAAAAACCACCTGTACCACATGCAGGATCTAATACGCTTTCGCCTAATTGCGGATTAATAATATCTACCATAAACTGCGTTACGGCTCTTGGTGTGTAATACTCACCAGAAGAACCTGCAGATTGTAGGTCTTTTAATATGGTTTCATAAAGATCGTTAAATACGTGACTTTCTTTAGAGTCGTTAAAATCTATTTGGTTAATCACGTTTATGACTTGACGGAAGAGTGTTCCGTTTTTCATAAAGTTATACGTGTCATCAAAAACCGAACGTATAATTTTAGCTTGTGGGCTTAGTGTAATATCTAGTTCTTTTAACGCAGGAAAAAGTTCAGTTTCTATAAACTCCATTAAAGCATCGCCTGTTAAACCTTCATCATCTGCTGCCCAATTTTGCCATTTTAAGTGTTCTGGAATTGGCGATTGGTAATCGTCTATGGTAATTTCCCATTCTTCTTCTTTATCGGCAAATATTTTCATAAAAAGCATCCACACCATTTGCGAGATACGTTGTGCATCTCCATCTACTCCTGTGTCTTTACGCATAATATCGCGTATGCCTTTTATGTTTGTTGTTATGTTACTCATTTTTATTTTTTAGAAAGGAGTTGCAAAAATGCAATACCTCTTTTAGTTATTTTATATTGTTGTTTAGAGCTTTTTGGAGTTTCAGGAATTGTCCAAGCTATTAAATCTGACTCTTTAAGTTGATTTATGATTTGATAGAGTTGTCCTGATATACTTTTCTGACCTAAAGCTAGTGCTATTTCTTTGGTGGCACTTGTTTTAACTGCGACTATTTGTAATGTTTTAGAATATAAACTCTCCTGCTGCAACTCCTGCTGTAACTCCTGCTGTAACTCCTGCTGTAACTCCTGCTGTAACTCCTGCTGTAACTCTAGCTGTGACTCTAGTTGTGACTGATAATTTTTCTTAACAAAAGACACTCTAAAAGCCATTCCTGGTTCTTTCCAAGCTAATTCTATATCTGGATATTCTTTTAAATTATCTGCTATTAATTGCAAACCGTTTCCCCATTGCTCAATAATACCTAAGCGCTTAAAAACAGGTGCCAGCACTTTGTTTCTAACATCTGATTGGCCTGCATCCATTTCGTTAAAATCAACCGTAGGTAATAATTTTCCTGGACTGGTAATTTCTAATTTGTCATCAAAAATAGCAATTTTAATATCTTTTCCTGTAAGCGAATAATCTCTATGTATAACTGCATTTCTAATCACTTCTCTAATGGCTATAATAGGATATTCCCAACGATCGTTTCTATAAACACCTTCATAATCTTCTGTTCCTTGTGAAATATGACGTAGTACAAATTGGTACGCTTGCTCTGGTTGTAAAGCGATACTTGTCTTAATTGTTTTTTGATCTATAAAAGTTCCAGGAATACTGCCTTTAAATCGTGCACATTCTACTTTAGCATTAGGGAAAATTTGATTTCGAACTTTATCTTCGGACAATAATATTAAAGCATTAGTTGGTAATGTTTGACCTTGTTCTTCTTTTACAAGTTCTAGTTTTTTAAATATTTGAGGCGATAATATTTCGTTTGTTTTTTCTTTAAACACCTTTTCAAAACTATCAATATCTAAATCTTCATAGTTTTTATTGAAGTATAATTCGGAATCAAAAGAAATATGCTGTCCTTGTCTTTCTAATTCTTGAATAATTTCGGTACTAGCCAATCTATTTGAAGAACCCACTCTAATAAACGTTCCTTTTTCTTTTCCTTTAGACGTTATAAAATAAGGAGGTTTACTACCTTTATGGATATACACTCTAATAATATGCTTACCGTTCTCTTCTATAAAAGTGATTTCTGGTAAAACAGTTGGTGTACATTGGTCGTTTACAATATTACTAATTTGATTTTCAATAATATCTAGCTGATTATAGGCTAAACCTAAAATATTTCTTGGGTTATTTTTTATTCCAATATATAACTCGCCTCCTGCATCGTTAGCAAAAGAAACTATAGTTTTTGCTAAATCGGCATTCGTTGGCATAATCTCTTTAAATTCAAGACGCCTACCTTCTGGTTGTTGTATTTTGGTTTGAATACTCAATTACGCTATATTATATATTTCGTTTTCTAATTCTTTAATCGCTTGGTCAAAATCTTTCTTTTTACCAAAAGCTCTTACCAATTCTACAGGAGAACCCATTTGGCTTAAAGGCTGTACTTTTAATACAGAACCTTGTTCTATGGATGTAATGCCTTCTTTTTCGTATTTATCTAATAGACTATTTAAAACCTTTTGTGCGGTTTCGCTGTATTTAGTAAAGTAGTTGCGTTTACGTACGTTGTTTGCGCGTTCTTGTCGCGTTAATGCAGGTTGATCGAATGCAATATGACATATTAAATCGAAATCGTCTAAATCTAAACCAACATCTTCACGAAGTGCTTCTAATAAAACACCGTGTTCTGCCAATTCTTTTATTAATTCTTCTTTCTTTTCGGAATCATTCCATTTTTGAATAAAATCATCCAATGACGAAAACTCTTTTTCAATATTTTTTTTAGAATAATCTTTTAAAGATTCTGTAATCAGCTTACCATCTTTACCGTAATACTGAACACGCTCATGAACAACAGATACAGGAATATCGTTAACATAAAACTTTTTAATTTCATCTTCTCCTTTTAGACCTATATCCGGAGGTGTTGGTGGAAAATCACCCGGATCCCCTTTGGTTTCTGTACCCTCTGTTGCTGGTACTATTTCATCTGGTGGCACCACTGGATCATCTGGTTCTGGTTCATAAATTTGAACAGGATCACCATCAAAATCAGGTCTTGCAAATATATTTGTTGCTTTTCTAAAATCCATAATAGTGAAGAAGACTTTGCCTTCTGCTTCACGAATACGAGTACCACGACCAATAATTTGTTTAAATTCCGTAACCGATTGTATGTTAGATTCTAAAACAATAAACTTCACCATTTTGGTATCTATACCCGTAGTCAGCATTTTAGAAGTTGTTGCTATTACAGGAAAACGTTCTTCTACATCTGTAAAATTATCAAGCTCCTGTTTACCTACTTCATCATCACCCGTTATCTTAACACAGTAATTCCAATGTTTAGCTACTAAGTCTGCATTTTCATTTATTAATGCTTGTCGCATTCTGTTTGCGTGGTCAATATCTGTACAAAAAACAATAGTTTTAGCAAAACGGTCTGTTGCTTTAAGATATTCTGTAATTTTTTTTGCTACAACTTCTGTACGTTCATCTATCGCTAATGTTCTATCGTAATCTTTCAGGTTATAAATACGGTCTTTTACTTCATTACCATACTTATCTATTAACCCTGCAGTAGGTCGCCAACCGTCATCTACGCTTGTAGTAATCCTAACTACTTTATAAGGTGCCAAGAAGCTATCATCAATACCTTGTTTTAAAGAGTAATTATAAACCGGTTCTCCAAAATAGTCCATATTAGAAACATCCTTAGTTTCTTTAGGTGTTGCTGTTAGACCGATTTGAGTAGCTCCTTTAAAATAATCTAAAACTGCTCGCCAAGCAGAAGCTTCAGAAGCGCTACCCCTATGGCACTCATCAATAACAATTAAATCGAAAAAATCTGGACTAAATTCTTTGTATGCATTTTTATCTTCATCTGTACTTGTAAGACCTTGATAAAGTGCAAAATATATTTGGTAGGATTTATCAATCTTTCGGTTTTTAATAATATGCATGATATCATTACCGAAAGGCGAGAAATCTCCATTTTTAGTTTGTGTAAGTAACGCATTTCTATCTGCAAGAAATAAGATGCGTTTCTTTACGCCTGTTTTCCACAAACGCCAAATAATATTAAAAGCAGTATAGGTTTTACCAGTACCAGTTGCCATTACCAAGATAATTCTATCTTGACCTTTGGCTACAGCCTCCAATGTTCTGTTAACGGCGTTTTGTTGGTAGTATCTAGGCGTCATTCCGCTATCATCAGCGTAATAATCATTCTCAACTATTTCTTTTGCTTCTGGAGTTTCAATATTTGTAAACTTTAAATATTTCTGCCATAAAGTTTCAGGTGATGGAAAATTATCTAATGACAACTCTTCTTCTAAAATTGCGTCTGTTCTTGTTTTATCATGGAAAACAAAAGAACTTCCATTGGAAGTAAACACAAACGGAATTTGTAGAATTTCGGAATACTCTAAGGCTTGCTGCATGCCATGACCAACTGCTTTTTTATTGTCTTTAGCTTCAATAATTGCAATTGGAATATTAGACTTATAATATAGAATGTAATCCGCTCGTTTGTTTCTTCCTCTTGTATATAAATTTCCTTGAACTATAATTCTACCATCTGTAAAAGAAACTTCTTCTCTTACTTAGGTTCTCATGTTCCACCCTGCTTTTTCTATTGCTGGATTTATAAACTTGGAGCAAATATCTCTTTCTGAAAGATTTTTTTTGTTCATATTACTATTCGTAAAAATAAGTAAAGCTCTAAAGATATCTATTTACTAGAAATACCATATCATTAGTTACAACCAAATATCATAAAAAGAAATAACACCCCTATGTGGAAAACCGCAGTATGGCAAATAATTTTTAAAATAAGGGAGAAATTGAGTGTGAAGGCCTAGTAATGCTACTATGTTTTCAGTGTGAGAAATAGTAAAAACTTTAGCAGTTGCTTTGAAATATTCATTGAACATATAATTAATTACAAGCGTTATAATCAAATAATTTATCAAACTTTAAAACTAAGGTTTCTTCATTAGTGAGTTCATTTTTATCTATATTTTTTATAACAATGAAAATATATTTATCATTAAAATAACGAATTTCATATTTAGTATCTGGATATTTCTCCTGAATAAAGCACTTGATATATTTGTTGTTTGTAAAACCCTTAGGCTGAGTCAAGGTAGCTTTATACATGTAAAAAAGAATAACAATAAAAAAAGAGCATAGCACAACTATTAATCGATTTCCTTTTATTTTCTTGAATATCGTGTTTCGAGACAAATCTTTTGATTTAGATGGTTTTCCATTTATATATGAAGCTATTCTAAAATATAGGACAAAATATATAGTCAGTATTGCACATGAAATTATTAAAATCCATAAATGACTTAATAAAGCTTTTGCTGGTTGGCTAAAAAGAAGAATTCCCCCTGTAATTAATAATATTAAAGTAAACAAAATAAAAAACTTACTCAGCCCACTTATAGTAACATTTCTGATTCTTTGAATGGGTGTTACTCCTTTGTTTATTTCGGTTTTATCTAAGATTATAAGGAATGGATAGAATAAATATGCAACTAAACTTATAAGAGACAATAGAAAAACAAAAAGCAAACCATCTGAAATTACCTGTGTTATAGAAAAGAACCTGATATAATAAGTAGAAATTAAAGCTAATTCAAAAACCTGAGTAAGTCCTCCTAATAATGTAAAAATGAAAATGAAAAGAATTTGATAATCTTTATATTCATTAATAAAATCTTTTATTTTTTTATGTGTCATAAAATTAGTTCGTTACCAAACAAATATATCATTTCTCTTCTCAATGCTTTTTATTTAAACCTAATCTTTGTTTCTTTTACTATAATCTCTGTTTTATTCTCAGTCTTTTTAATTAACCCTATTTTACGTGCTATTAGAACTTGATTAAAGATTCCTACACAGACACCATCCTATTGCTATGAAAATATTTCAGCCCCAATTAGTTTCATGTCACTAGAGTATACCGAATAAACGTTATTCTTATTCGCCTTGTTTTGGTCTATGTTTGTAATTCAATAATTATAAAATAAGCGCGTTTTAAAAGCTGGACATGAATGCGAACGCTCGAATTTATATTATAACAGCATTTGTGCCATTACAATCCATTATAGAGAATTCAAGTTCACTTATTGTTTCTAAGCCAGTAAGTTTACGACCACTTTAACCATCATGTCTTTATCGTTAGGGTGGCTTTGCGCTATCATTACGATAAGGGCAACTACGGTAGTATCTGCCACTATTTTTTTGCCATTTGGTTTATTCAATAAATGATTACACTCTAAAAACCATACACAAAAATTAAGGCAGCTATACTCTTATTACCGTCTGTAAACGAGTGGTTTTTGACTACAAAATAAAGCAAATGCTCCGCTTTTTCTTCAGTAGTTGTATACAGGTCTACCCCTTTAAAAGTTTATGTTTAAATTATTTATTTCTATTCAGAACACTAATTACTAAACGTGTTACCATTTGCATTTCTTCTGGTTTGCTAGAAGCTATGAATAATGTTAAACTGGCTAATGTATCATTACTAATTATGGGTTGCTGCTCACTATTAAACAACATGCTGTTTTGTTGTAAAAACTTTAAAAAACAAGCCGCTGCGATACGCTTGTTGCCATCTACAAACGAGTGGTTTTTTACTACAAAATATAAAAGCATGGTTGCTTTTTCTTCTAAACTTGGGTAAAAATCATCGGCTCCAAACCCTTTTCCTATTTGCGCCACGGAACTCTCGAAACTCTTATCTTTTTCTTTTCCAAAAACATCCGAATCGAACTCCGTTAGCATTTGGTTAATTATTTCCTGATAATCATTTAAACTTGGGTAATTGGCTTCTTTTGTAGTTAAACCTTTAGCATCTAGCTCTTCATGATCATAATCATCTAACAAGCTTAAACCTTTAGCAAAGGTTTCTAAAATTATAGTGTCTGATGCTTTATCTTCTATAGCTTTACTTACTGTTCTGGTTAGAATATGAATCCCGTCTTTTAGTAACTTTACCTCTTGTTCCTTTTGTTCTAAACGTTTTTGGTTTATAGTATAGCCTTGAACCAAATGATCTTTTAAGGTTTGAGTTGCCCAAATACGGAATTGTGTGCCTTGTTTTGACTTTACTCTATAACCCACAGATATGATAACATCTAAATTATAGTATTTAACGTTTTTAGATTGTGTTTTTCCTTTAATAGCGCCATGTTGTGTGGTGTGTCGGAAATCCCGACATACCATATCTTCCATTAACTCTCCTTCTTTAAAGATGTTATTAATATGCTCTGTTATGGTCGTCCTTCCTTTATTAAAGAGTTCGGCCATTTGCGCTTGTGTAAGCCAAACCATTTCTTCCTCAAATTGCACATTAATTTGAGTAGAGCCATCTTGAGCTTGATAAATTTCTATTTGATTTTTAATCTCCATAAATTTTCAACTATCGCAAGATATGCGACAGTTACTTTCTAATAATTATTAAGCAACGTTACCGTTGTATTCGTTCCTATATTCTTTAACTATACTACTATTGATACGCCTAACGTCGGTAGTATTAATGTCTATTTTTTGCGCTGTTTTAAATTGGTTGATTACCAAGCGCATTACCATTCTTTCTACATAACTTTCGTTTTCTAAACGCTTAGCGTTTTGCTGAATTTCTGCAACTACAGCTACTTTTAGAACTTTTAAAGTGTCACACAATTTGCGTTCACTATCGGTTAACGGGTCTTTTTCCATTAATCGTTTATGAATGCTTTCATATTTAGCATCGTAATCATATTTCGCTTTCAGTGAGAGATTTTCGAGGGGATTTCTATCATTATTTAAAGATATCTATTTACTACAAAAGTAGTATCAATACTTACAACCAAATATCATAAAAAGAAATAACACCCCTATGTGGAAAACCGCAGTTTTGAAATTAATTTATAAAATAATGGAGAAATTGAGCGTAAAAACCCAGTTAATTCTACTATATCTTAATTGTGTAAAAATAGCAAAAACTTTAGCAGTTGCTTTAAAGTATTCATTGAACATCAAATAGCTATTTATACTACATTTTATTGTTTTTAAGCCAGTAGGTTTACGACCACTTTAACCATCATGTCTTTATCGTTAGGGTGGCTTTGCGCTATCATTACGGTAAGGGCTACTACCGTGGTATCTGCCACAATTTTTCACCATTTTTAGCATACAGTAAATGGTTACGTTCCAAGAACCATACAAAAATAAAGGCAGCTATACGTTTGTTATCCTCTGTAGATTACGCCTAGATTACAATGCGTTTTTTATATTTTTTTTCCATCTATAGCAGTTGTCGCATATTTTGCAACAACTGAATTTTTAATCGTTACCCATTTTCATCAAGATAGAAGAAATCTGTCACAGTAGCGATTGATGTTAAAAATTTAGATGACACATTACTAAAACTACTTACAAAAACTAGTAAGAATAAATTTAAAAATATGCTCTTTATCATAACTTAAATTATACTTGTTATCGGAACTTATTATTTTTTTTCTCAAATTTATATCTACCTAGTAAATTTAGTTAGAATGAACTAAAACGCGACAAACCAGCGCAACGTTTATAGCGCTTCTAAAACAGCCATTAGTCTATGATTGAGGTATAGTTTCTCTTTACCTACCTTTTCAGAAATTAGAAATCCAGCATCTTCTAATGCTATCAAATAATTCCCGACCGTTTTTGGGGTTCCTAGTTTTTCATCAATTAAAAATTGTCGTTTGGTATAGGGCAATCTAAATAATATTTCTACAAGCTCTTTTGTGTAGACATTCGGCAGGGTTTCTTTTATTTCAGTAGTCATTATTTGCATCAAATCGGTTACATCTTTCAAACGTTGTAATCCTTTTTTAGCAGTGAATTCTACCATTTCTAACATATAGAGTATCCAAGATTCCCAATCATTATTTTCAGTAACCCCACGCAATTTCTTATAATAGTCGGCTTTATTTTTTATGATATACTCGCTTAAATATATAGCAGGAGTATCAAGCAATTTTGCAAGCTTAAGATAAAGTAGGAGTAAGATACGACCCGTTCTACCATTACCGTCACTAAAAGGGTGTATAGCCTCAAATTGATAATGCATTAAAGCCATTTTTATTAATGGATCTATAGTATCTTCTACGTTTATAAAGGCTTCAAGGTTGGCCATTTTCTCTCTGATAACAGCTGCTCCTGTGGGTGGGGTATAAATTGTTTCTCCTTTGGCATTTTTTTAATGCAATCCCAGGAGTTGTTCTTATGCTTGCCGTATTTTTTTTTATACTCTGTACTATTTCAATACATAAGTTTGTAGAAATAAAAGGATGTTTTTCTATATCTTCTAATCCATTCCACAAAGCTTGTTTATAGCTAATTACTTCTTTTGTAGCAGGGTTATCATTTTTTTTGTCTGCCACTAATGATTTATACAAATCATCATTGGTCGTAATAATGTTCTCTATTTCAGACCTTGCTTTGGCTTCTTGTAAATGAATGGTATCTAAAAACAAAATTGGATTTGGTAAATTAGTGAGCATACCATTTAATTGTGCTAATGCTCTACTTGCAATTATTGTTTTACGTAAAACTCTAATGGTTTCTAAGCTATCCTTTGGAGGAAGCACAGGAAGATCATTATAGGGTATATTTCTATTGAATTTTGTCATTTTATACAAGGGTAACAGTTACGTTTGTATTGTAAACGAGTGTACATATATGTAAAATTTACACTCGTTTTTTGTTTAGATGTAAAGTTTACACTCGTATAATTATATCGTCTAATCCTATTGTATTTTTTATTGAAAGTATTCACGTTAAATAGTATAAAATTAGATAATTGCAAATCTTATAAAAAGAAATAATCGTTAAAAATAATAGCCAAACTGTTTTAGAAAAAGCACCTTTATTTAGATTTAGTTACCAGCACTGCTAAATGGAAAAGTGTTTTAGCGCCGTATTTTTTCTTAATCATTTTTATTTTCTTTTCAATAGACGATACGGAACTAGGTGCCAACCCATTTTCTACAAAATAGGCTGATATCTCGGGAGTGATATAGCCTTTTGATAATAATTGAATAATCTTTTTATCTATGTTTACCATAATGAATCAAGCATTTATGCTATAAATTTAATTAAAAGTTATGGGGAAATACCCAGGAGCTTCTATAATTATAGAAAACTATAGGTATATGTGCATCTAAAAACTCAATTTTTACAAAAAAGGAGACTTGAATAGGCTTAAAACTTTTCCCGTTAGTCTCGCTTACAATTCAATTACCTCTAAACAACTGATAAATAGCGCTACAGAACTCACAAAGCCTATACAAATTCATATTTCTAGTTAGTATCATAACTGCTTCTTATTGCACTGTTTGGTACTTCCGAACAATTGTTATCGTATTTAATTTGCCTTCTTTAAAAACAGAAATACTATATTTTGTCTTAAAAGCAGTTTAAAATCGCCTTAAAGCAAGTATAAATTAGTGTATGTTGTACTAAAATACATGTCTAATTCTTGACAATAAAACCTCCTATACATTTGTAAAAAGTATGGAGTTGAAGTAAATAAATACAGCATTAAGATGCACGTTAACTCCCCTACTCCAGATTGCGTAACCATGGTATACTAATACAAAATAAATGGAGTTATACCCTTAGGAATAATTGGCAAACTGAAAATGTAGAATGATCATGATTCTCTGATGTTTTCATAGTGCACAGGGAGCATACCCAAATCTATCACCCATAGGTTTTAGGATCACAGCACCCAATATTTTTATAATAACCAGAATACCACAACTGAATCCATATCAAAAATTACACACACCAATGAAAAAAGTATTTTTAATCATTATAATAGGTTTTTTTGCTATACCCCTATTTTCAAATGCTAGTAAAAATGAATCTCTACCGTCCGCTTCAACTGTATTCGCAACATACACTCTTAGCATTAATGCTACACATGGCTCGGTTATAAAATTAATTAATAATGAGGAATCTACGCTAACATCTTTCGAGGAAGGAGAAACCGTAAGGCTAATTACCCGACCTGCTGCAGGATATAAATTTTCTCACTGGACCGGAGATGCTACAGGAAAAAGACTTATTGCAGATGTGCTTATGACCAGTAATAAAACAGTCACTGCTGTTTTTGAAAAATGGGTGCCCGCTGCTGGGATCCCTGTTCCTGAATTCGGAATTTTTGAAACCTATCGGATGTATGATGCTGTTGCGAATCGTAATACGGCACTTACCTATAGTCAGAATGCAGAAGGAGGCTATTATACCCATTACATAGACAATACAGACCCTAATGCTACCGATTCTAGTAATAAATATGGTACTGCCGCCAAACCGAGAATTTCCTTACCTAGTGCAACAGACACTCCTGAAGGATCAGTGATAGAATTTCATGGCGTTACCTATGAGAGAGGACATACGGTTCTTAAACTAACAGGTACAGTAGCAATGCCCATATTTATTCGAGGTGCATCAGAAAATGAACGGGTAGAAATTACGAGCAGTGCTTTTTATCTAAATAGTGAATATGTGATCATGGAGAATTTAAAAATGAGCTTAACGGTTCGTTCGTATACCGAAAAAAAAGCACACCATGTTGCTATTAGAAATTTTGAAGCAAAAACATTATCTGCAGTTTCTTACAATGAAGGTGCCTCTGCCGATAATGTAGTTTTTTATGGTAATTATGTTAATCGTGATCAATTTGATCCTGCAGACGGAGATTTTGACGAGGATGATGGTATGGGAATTGGTATCAATGGCCGCTCTAATGGGGTATGGATTATAGATAATATCATCACAAGAGCTGGTGGTGATGCTGTAGGAAATGGCCATGCAGCAAATTATACCGCAAAAAATTATTATGTGGGAAGAAATATAATGTATACCTGCGGAGAAAATGCTGTGGATATAAAAGAGGTAGATAAAGTAATTGTTTCAGAAAATGTAATGTTCAACTATGAAGGTTGGTCTTCTGGTAGTGACGGTGCTGGGGTAGTAATGCATTATGGACCTAACGTTTCGCCTAAAAATGTATGGTTGATTAACAATGAGATATTTGATTGTAATTCTTCCGCTATTCAAGTAGGTGGAGATCAAGTTTATGATGTCTATTTAATTGGAAACTTAATACATGATATTCATAACGCATCTCATACTGCCAAAGGGTATATTTCTTGGTCTAGTCAAAAAGTTTATATGATAAATAATACTTTTTACGATCTAGATAATGGAATAAATTCTAATGTTAATAATGCTAACGCAGCATTATATGCTGCTAACAATATTATTTCTAATATAAGTGAAAATGGCTATCATATGTCTATTAGCGGCTCATCTACTATGGCTAATTCGGTTTTTGAGAATAACCTTTTTTATCAGCCAGATGGTGCTGTTAAGATTAATTGGGGGTCTAACTCTTATAACGTAGCGGAGTTTATGACCAATACAGGCAAAGGTGCTGGGAGTATGGAAGAAGACCCGTTGTTTATCTACCCAGAAAAGATTGATTTTAGACTACAAGCAGCTTCACCCGCGATAGATGCTGGAATGGTACATGCTACGTACCAACTATTTGAAACTAATTATGGTTTGAGCATAAAAATTGATGCTAATGGGGTTATAAAACCAAATGCTGGTTCTTGGGATATTGGTGCTTATGAGTTTAATTCTTCCTCGAGTGATCCTACCATTAATACCGATGAACTTATCGCTCTTATTACTTCATCACAAACGGCAATTGCAGCGGTTACTATTGGTGATGCAGATGGCGAATATACAAAAGGCGTAGTAGCTGCAGCCAATACTGCAGTGGCAGCGGCCGAAGCATCACGTGATCATGCTACCACCCAAAACGAAGTAGATAGGGCTACTGCAGATCTTGCGGCAGCCATGGCTTTGTTTGTTACCAATAGTTCTAATGAAGGTATTTATATGTACCCAAATCCTGTAAAGGATGACTTAATAGTACAAAATATTTCTGATGTCATTAATATTTCAATATTCAGTACTTCGGGTAGTTTAATTAAAAGTATGGCTACGGCTGGTGATACAATGACGATAGATCTATCTGATTTGAGTACAGGCGTTTATTTTATTAAATTTCATGCGATGAATGGCGTAAGCGCAAAAACGATTATTAAACAGTAGGTTTTAAAGGATGAAGTAGCTTCTTTAAGAGTTTATTTCTCTTAAAAAGAGAAGTCATACATTTATACTCAAAACATTCGTTAAGAATGAATTATAACGCTTTCATATAAAAATAGAGTTGAATTTTTTTAGAAAATTACTTGGTTTAGGCCCCAAAGAACTTGTGAATGTAAGACCAAGAGCTAATCCTTCTCAAACAAAAAGAAAAGAAAGCATCGTTGATGTATCTGATATTGAACATAGAAAAATATATCCTACGGTACTATCACAAAAAACAAAATCGTTTGATTTGGTAAATGAACTTGTTGCAATTATGCATGAAAGGGAAGGCCTTTTTGCTCCGATTGCAATTGGTCATGTTATGGTCGATGAAAAGGATGTAGAAGATGGTGAACCCGCAATTTATCAAGTGCGGACTTCAAACAAAAATGAAGAGGATTATAAAGAGCTAAGATTGACTGGTGAAATAAATTTAGATGCTCTTGAAATCCCTTTTATTGATTGGAATTATTCAGATAATAAACTAAATTTCCAGGTGCTATCTTGTGCTATATCTCAATTTTCTTCCGAAAAAATACTAAGTAAAAAACACCTGCAAGAAGCTCATAAGAAGTTAGGTGTAGACGAATTACTGGTCTCTATTCCTAGAAAAGGGTTAATCTTTGTGTGTTCAAAAAATATTTCTGATGAAGATTTTGGCGATTTTTTAAACATGCATAGCGGGATTGTACTACAAGAAAATGAAGCTTTAGAATTTCTTTGTGAAGATCTATTTGTGGTAAAAAATGGCGAAATAGAAAATATTGTAGGCGTACCTCAATTATCAGAAATGCTTAAAGAAAAAAGGTGATTTTTCAGTTATACGTTTAGTACATTAAAGCATTGAAATAGTATCCTTTTAATTCCTGAATTAAATATAGCTTAGTGCTACAATTCATTTTACAGTGATAAATCATACTACATGAAAATTTATGGAATTAGTGGACTTGGAGCAGATGAAAGGGTTTTTAACTACTTAACGCTTGACCAGGAATTAGTCCCCATTGAATGGATTACCCCTAAAAAAAAGGAATCTATTGTAGCCTATGCCAAACGGTTAATTAAAAAATATGGTATTGGAGAGGAGCCTAATTTTGGAATTTTAGGAGTAAGTTTTGGCGGACTTATAGCAACAGAGATTAGTAAAATAACGAATCCAAAATTTACAATTTTAATTTCTAGCATTGAGACTAGGAGAGAATTAAGTGTTATTCTAAAAATAGTTGGAAGAACCAAACTAATATCATTCGTCCCAAAAAAATTATTGAATCCACCTAAGGCCATTGCTTATTATATGTTCGGAACTGATCAGAAAGAGTTATTAGCGTCTATCCTTGATGAAACGGATTTGAACTTTACCAAATGGGCCCTTAGAGAATTGCTCCATTGGAAAAATCAAACGACAGTACCTAACTTAATTAAAATAGGAGGCTCAAAAGACAAACTACTTCCTCCAAAAGGAGAAAATACTCTTGTAATTAAAAATGGCGCGCATTTCATGATCGTTGACAAAGCAGAAGAGATTAGTCTCTTAATAAATGACGAAATAAAAAAAATACTACGCCAAAACCAATGAAGTACTGTGGTATTTGATAATAAACTCAAAGCTTTTATAGCTGTATAAAGTCGATTTTTTTTTGCAAAGAAAAAAGACGAAATTTAAGCTTACAAAATTTAAGTTTCAACATATATAAAGTTCATCTCTATGGAACAAAAAATAGCTATTAAGGATTTCATCGCTACTATTTCTGAACATTTTGAAGCAGTACAACACTTAGCTCCTTGGGATATAACGAATAACTTAAAAGCAATTATCGAGGAAATACTACCGAAATTAGGTGCGGATTTTACTATAGCAGACGGAATTGCTATTCATAAAACTACTGTTATAGAAACCGGTGTTACGATTAAAAGTCCATTTATTGCAATGGAAAACTGCCACCTGGGAGCAAACTCCTATTTTCGCGAGGGTGTTTTTTTAGATAGGTCTGTAAAAATAGGGCCATGTTCTGAAATAAAAAGTAGCATTATAGGTACTAAAACTGCCATAGCGCATTTAAATTATATTGGCAATAGCATCATAGGAGAACAGGTTAATTTTGAGGCAGGCTCCATTGCGGCTAACCATTATAATGAAAGAGAAGACAAAACAATTTGGGTTACCTATCATGATGCTATCATAGCTACTGGCGTCGAAAAATTCGGAGCATTAGTGGGCGATAATTCTAGAATTGGTGCAAACGGAGTTTTATCTCCCGGAACTATTCTTAAGAAAAACGCTATTGTAAAAAGATTAGAGCTCATTGAGCAACTGAAACAGAAATAAAATAAATTTCAATAAAAGCTACAGGTTTAGTTAGTAACAAAAAAGTGATGTCTTGTACCTATCCCTTGTAGAAATAGGAGCGGTACGTGAACAAATAAACATTTAAAACGATACCATGCAAAAAGCCTTTATTATTTTTTCTTTTTTAGTACTCCCCTATGTATACGGACAAGAAAATAAAGCGTCTGAAATAATTATAGGCATTGGAATATTGCACGTAAATACAACCTATCCTATTTATCTTTATAAAGGCATAAATGACACGCTTCCTTTCGCTGATATAGTATTTAAAAAGCACAAATCTGGAACTACTACAATAAGCACCGCATTGGATTTAAAACCCAATTCAATATCAGAAGGAGGCACTCATAAAGCGGATAGGAAACTTATAAAATCTGGGTTAGCACCAACATCCAAGCAATTAAATTTTATCGTTACAGAGGCCTCTGAATATTATTTTAAGGTTGTCACCAATAAAGAAACAAACGAAGCTTTCTTTATAAAAAGAGAAAAGCAGCATGTTTATTATAAGACGAAGGGCGCGCTTTTTCAAAATAGTTGTTCAAATTGTGCTGATTCGAACTACAATCCAAGGTGGTTTATTTTTGAAACTTGGGAACGCTATCTTAAAAGAGTACACTATATAGAAAAACCTAACTTAATACTTTATGACAAACCAAATGGAGACATCATATTTAAAAATAATGACCATAGCTTTTTACCTTTTAATGTGGTGGAAGTTAAGGGCGACTGGATCAAACTAAAAAAAGCAACCGGTAGAGAAAATATGTTTGATGCATCAGAAAATTATGACGGTTGGACTCAATGGAAAAACGGGAATGAAATACTTATTACCATAATTGAAAGTATGTTTATTTAATAGGTATAATTAACATCTTTTCACCGGTATGGCATACTTGTTAAGGTAGTAAAGAACTCCTATTTATTTATACATAAACAAACATAAGGACCATAAAACCGAATAGAAGAATAATACCGCCATAGGGAAATCGGTTTAAAAACAAAAAAACACCTTATCTGAAAAAGGGACCGATTACAATTAAATATTTTGTTTTTAATCCAAAATACTAGGCAAAACTACCGTGCTATGCATCACAAAAAAAATACTTTTAAAAATGGCTAAAAAAAGAAAAACTCTTCCTAAAATTTTTGAAGATTTAATTAAGGCTAAAGATATAGAAAACCTTAAAAAAATATTTGATACGTGCGAAATTGAGGCCAGAGGTGGTTACGCTAAAGCTACCGCGCTTAGCACCTATTATATTCCTAATGAACTGGTTCGTTGGTTAGTAGAAAAAGGAGCAGATATAGATGCTGTAGATATTTATGGTTGTACAGCACTTCATAGACATGCAAGTTTTCACAGTGGTGATATTACCGTATTTTTAGAATTAGGAGCAACGATTAATGCACCAAACAATAACGGTGAGACCCCACTTCATTATGCCGCAGGAGGCGGATTTAATAGTATTAATGTAAAAAAATTACTTGAGCATGGTGCTACTCCAAATGTTTTGAATAAAGCTGGGCAAACGCCATTTGATTATGCGTTAAAAAGAGCAAATAATATCAACCTCATAAAATTAGCTGAAATCTCAAAGATATTTCTTGAAATAAATGCTACAATAACGCAGACGATGAAAGATTCTATTCATCAGTTAGGTATAAATTTTGAATTTCATAGAGCGAATTTTAGCAAAGAATTTCTACCTGAAACCGATAAAGCTTTAAACACACTTTATGAACTGTTTGATGTTACCCCTATTCATAAACGCATACTGCATGATGGCATTTCTATCATTACTGTTCAGCATACTACTTGGCAAAAGCAATATGAAGAATTATGGGATTTTTTAATTCCATCAAGCGGAAGTGCTAAAACAATACAAGGAGAAGTTGTTCGTATTTCGGGAAAAGTTAGGGATGAAATATATAGAAATGGTGGTGGAAATTGGGATATTGATTTTAAAAAAATGTTAGCCATCTTCTTCGACTATTTATCCATAGGTATTTCATTACCTAATGATGAACTTAAAAAAACAGCGATTCTTATAAAAGATATTCGTAAAAATGGAGATGCAGAGATTGATGATCTTAATTATTTATGTGAATTAGCCACAAAATGGGTATTACTTAATCCAAATCCAATTGTACTAGAGAAACCAAAGTATAAAAGGTAACAAAAAATTACAACCAAGATTACTCCTTCGTACTACGGACTTTGAGATATCCTAAGTGATCTGATTGCTATAATTAATATAGACAAAACCTTGAATTAAGAAGCCTCGATATTACTCGGATATGAAGAAAATTATTTTTTTATTAAATAACTTATTAAATAACTGGAATCTACTATAAGCATCCTGTCCTATTCACTCAGATTTCAATCTAAAATACTAGGAGTTATTTGGTTAAAATTCTTCAATAAATATCTCGACTGTTTATTTAAATTGCTCCACAAAAAAACCTCGTAATCGTGATATTTACGAGGTTTTTTAATTAAGAATTATTATTTTTAATATAATCTGACTTAACTTTTGCTTGATAACTATTTGCTTCGCTGGTTTTAATACTACTAGGAT
The DNA here is from genome assembly GCF_000186265.1 of Cellulophaga algicola DSM 14237. Classification (NCBI taxonomy): domain Bacteria; kingdom Pseudomonadati; phylum Bacteroidota; class Flavobacteriia; order Flavobacteriales; family Flavobacteriaceae; genus Paracellulophaga; species Paracellulophaga algicola. The sequence goes on along the minus strand of NC_014934.1, from coordinate 4,111,794 downwards.
ATAAAGGAGCTAAAAAACCTTCATCACGCCTTCTATCAAAATCATTTTTCCGATAAGGATCAAAAGCTGTACCTGGAGGTAAAGGCCTGTTTTTATCCATATACCAAATATAAAAAGACATCACTTCATTTAATCGACTACCAAAAGGGTCATTTTTACGATCGTAAATATTTATAGTAGCCAAATTTAACTTTTTCTTATTGCTTGGATGTTTTAAATATAAAAACTGCGACCGGTCCCTATCACTATCCGTACTCTCAAATCTATCTAATTTCTCAAAAAACTGAACCTCAAAAAAAAGAACAGTATGAGGTGTTTTATAAAAAAACCGCTTGGGATAAGTAATTGTTCCGTTTAAACGATCTAATACAATTTCTTGAACAGGGTTTAAATAATTAAAGGCTACTCCCCATACTACAAAAACCAAAAGCGGTAAAGTGAATAGTGTTATATACAAATCGAAAGTGATTAAATAGATCATCAATGTTAAAAAAAACCATATTAAAAAAAATGCTTTTAAAACTGAAAAATCATTTACATTTACTACAAAAAACAAATCATTTGCTTCTTGGATTTCTAAATTTTTATTCGGTTTAACAGCTTCAATAGTATAGTTTATATTATTTGGATTAAGCCTTATAATTTTCTTTAACAGTATTGGTTTAAATATATTTTGATCTTCTAATGTAATCCAAGCCATTCTGTACCTTATAATTTTCCATTAAAAATAACATTATTATCTACACTAATGTTTTGTAACATAAAAAAAATTACCCCCTACTCCTACTACTCTACAACTAGATAACTGCTCGCAGCTCTTGTTGTCAATTACTTCTACTTTCTAATTGTACTGATACTAAATTGCTTTGAGACGTAAGCACATGGGTATAATTAGTGGTTGATGTACATTCTAAAAGTGCCTGTATGCATTTCATTAATTTTTCTAAAGCATTAATTTGAAGTGTTTAATGTTCTTTTTTCTTTTACTTTTTTATAGAGAAACAAAGATTAGATTTTAATGAAGTGGTTAATTTTAACCGTTATTTTAAACAAGTACAGGCGCTACCGCTACTCAATTTCGAAATAAAGGGAACCAATGGTACATTAATGAAGCATTTAATCACTTATACCTTTTTATAGTTTAATACCTTTGTTACCTTTATTTAAAGGTCTTGTTAAGTTTTAAAATATGAGTAAAAATTTATCCAATTCCGTACTCTATTTAATGAGTATATCTTCTGGACTTGTTGTTGCCAACCTTTATTACAACCAACCTCTTTTACACCAAATGGTGGTAGAATTTGGAGTTAGTGAATCTGCTATTAGTAATGTACCATTAGCGACACAATTGGGGTACGCTTTTGGTTTGTTATTTATTGTTCCTTTGGGAGACAAGGTTTCCAATAAAAAAATAATACAGTTTGATTTTGCTTTAATGGTATTATCACTAATTGCCGCATCAGTATCAAGTACTTTATATCTGTTAATAATAAGTAGTTTTTTTATTGGTTTTTCATCAGCCTTACCACAATTGTTTGTGCCTATGGTTGCTCAATTATCCGACGATAAAGGACGAGGACGCGCTATTGGTATTGTAATGAGCGGATTGCTAATTGGAATTTTAGGGAGTCGTGTACTCAGTGGTCTTATAGGAAAATGGTTTGGGTGGCGCTCTATGTTTTCTGCTGCAACGGTACTCATGGTGTTGTTGTTTATTCTACTCCAATATAAACTACCGAAAATTAAACCCAATTATAAAGGAAGTTACAGCAGTTTATTAAAATCTATAGGACATTATTTTAAAACAGAACCTTCATTGCGATTAGCTGCTTTACGTGGTGGTCTTGGTTTTGCAGGACTAAGTGTCTTTTGGACCACCTTTGTTTTTTTGATGGAAGATCATTTTAATTACGATAGTGATATTGCTGGAGCTTTTGGTGTCTTTGGTATTGTTGGAGCCCTTGGCGCAACAGTAGTCGGTAAAATGAATGATAAATATGATAGAAAAAGTATGATTATTTTTTCTACTCTATTATTGATGATTTCTTGGGTCATTCTCTTTTTTTCAGGATACACTCTAATCGGTTTAGCCTTAGGGGTAATTATAGTAGATTTAGGGATGCAAGTATTACACATTACAAATCAAGTGACTATTTTTTCTAGGAATCCAGAAGCTAGAAACCGAGTGAATACAGTGTACATGGTCGGTTTTTTTATAGGTGGTGCTTTAGGTACTTTTTTAGGCGCTTACGCTTGGCAACACTATGGTTGGCAAGGTGTTTCTATTTTAGGCCTTCTAATATCTTTGAGTATTTTAATTGTTCAATTTGTTTTTGAACCCAAAACAAAAATTACAAAAAAAGACTGACGCCTCACAACGAACTATCAAGAATATTTCCATAGGAAATGAAACCCTAACCCCAAAATGGATAAGTCAGTAACCGAAGTGGTTCATTTTAATCGGTTTCTACACGTAATATGGGAATAATGGCTACAGAATTTCCAAAGAAAAAACAGCAATGATTCTCATTATCTGAAAGAGACTATTTCAAAATTTAACATCAATACAATAGTGAAAATATAACCTATTACGTAATTGAAACTAAAAAACATCCTAGACTTTTTTACATTAAAAAACCGCAAAGAATATTTCTTTACGGCTTTCCTAACTACTCAACTTAAAATCTTTACTTATTCTACAGACATATATACATTGTCTACATACCAGTTAAATGCTCCGGGAGTTGTGCTATAGGTAGCAAAATCTCCATCGTCTGAACGCATCACAAGGCAGCCTGTTATTTTATCTAAATTTGCTGTAATATCATCTGGTCCTGAACCATTTAATTTAAAATCTGTAAATGGTATTTTTAAGAGATGCCATTCACCATCTCTTAACAATCCATATTCAGGCGTAGCTACCGATAAGGTTACCCAATAATTACCTGCACTGGTATTTATACGTAATCTTAAATTTTTAGTTGAAGATGATTTAAGAGCTATATTATAAAAATTATTTCCAGTAGCATCCATTGGAGACGTCGTAGGCGCCATTATAGACAACGCAAAGCCATTTCCTGTATTTCCTGAATTAACAGGGTCAAATTCATACAAATACGCTTCAGTACCTTCATATACATTCTCGGTGACTTTTGTAATCACAAAACTTCCATTATTTACAGGAGTCTCTCCTAAATTAGCATTGATAATAGCTTGCTCTGAGAAAATTGCTAATCCATCAATAGGGCCTGCTGGGGTAATTGCCGAAACGTTTATTTTATCTAAATTAGTACCACCTCCCGTAAAATATAATCGTAACGTATGGGAACCTTCTTCTAAGCTAATTTGAGGAACTGTTATGGTGGTATAAGTTCCCCATCCGCCAGTATTCGCAAAATTACCCGTTTCGCCTAAAGCTGTAATTTCTCCTGTTTCTTGATCTACAGCTTGTAGTTTTATAGAATTTCCTCCTGTAGTGGCGCCCGATGCAACAACAAAATCAAAATTAAATGTGCCAGCTTCTGAAATAGAAACAGTATAATTTGCCCACTCTCCTTCATTAATATACCCAACATTAGTAACTGTTGTTCCTACTGCAATATCCATCCCATCATCATCACGATATACAGCACTCCCATTAGTCACGGCAAGATTTTCTTCTTCCACATCATGATATCCAATACCTTCTCCTCCTAAATCATAATTCTCTGCTTCTATAACTCCTTCTAAGCTTACAGCAATGCCTCCAAATGGTAAGGGTTCATCTACGCCATCAACTATGATGGTAAAATTTTTAGTTTCAATGCTATTATCTATATATTTTACAACAAGTACCGCTTCAAACGTTCCCGGCGTGTTATACACTACAGATACATCTGAGTTTATTGATGTAGCCGGTGTTCCTCCTTGAAAAGTCCAATCTGTTGTTACGGCCTTTGTAGATGAGCTGGTAAAAGAAACAGCTTCTCCAAATGCTATACTAGTAGTAGATGCATTAGATTCCGTTTGCCCTTTATCATATAGGGTTACTTCTCTAGTTTCCTCATCACAAGATGAAAAGACCACAAGAGAAAATAAAATTAAATACCTGCTACTTAAAAATATATTGCTTTTAAAATTCATCATGGAGTTTGGTTTTAGTTCTACACCACAAATATGTATATTATCTAGGATAAAAAGGATGCTAATAATTTCTCTTTAGGGGGTAAAATGTACGTTTTCAATATTTATGAGCTAAGATGGTTGAAAAAAAATATTCACAATTATATACCACTAATAACCAATACTATACATATAAATACAGCCTTTTCTTCTATTTTTATGGGACATTTTAACCCCTAAAAAAGTATGTATGAACGAACTTTTTTTTGTCTTTACCCCCTATTTTTGTAACAAAGTAAGTACCGTTTAATTTTTTAAAATCTAAGGCTAATTTAAACGAAGATAAATAGCATCACGGTTGTAAAAAAAAAGAATACCAATGCTTTTAAGTAGATTTTATAAGTATATTACAAACCACGTATTACGAACTATTTGGAGCGTTTTGAAATCAATTTTGATTAGAAGAAAAGAAATTATAGGGAGCATTCTATTGCCTAGCTCCTTGTAAAATAAGAACCAACATTACATGCAGCAATCTATTAAAAACATACTCTTTTTAGTAACTTTTGCCTTCGTTTTTTATACTCTGAATGCCCAAGAATCTAAATTATATTTTGACCAGATAAACTATGATGAAGATTTTTCATCTAGTATGATCTCCAGTTTAGTACAAAGTGATAAAGGTTTTATATGGATAGGTACCGAAAATGGATTATTTAAATATGATGGCTACAGTTTTAATAGGTATGTAAGAGATAAAAATGAGGGCAGCCTTAGCAATAGCCATGTTAATGTAATTTTTGAAGATAGCCAAAGAAATCTATGGATTGGTACCAACCACGGAGTAAATCTATTTAATAAAAACGCAAATAATTTTACAAAAATTGATGTTTCGGGTACCAAAGGAGGTCGGAATTATATAAGCTCCATAGTAGAAGATCATGACCACACCGTTTGGGTAGGTACATTTGGTGGCGTAAAAAAAATAAATAAGATAAGTAAGCTTTTAGAACCTATTAAAAGTGATGCTAACTTTATATTAAATAAAAGCAGGGTGTTGTCCTTGTTTTATGATGAAGAATACGGTCTAATTATAGGTACAGCTACAGGAATACAAAGTTTTGATCCTATTACTTCTGAAGTAAAGAAATTCCCTAAGGTCATAGCTGAAAATAAGGAATTTTTAAAAGCTAAGGTATGGAAAACATTAAAAGAACCTAATGGCGATTTATGGTTTGGTACTGAAACTATGGGTGTTTTTTTGTACTCAAAAGCAGAGAATACTTTAACTCAGTTTAAGCACGACTATAACGATGCAAACTCCCTTTCTTCTAATTGGATAAATGATATTATTGCTGTTGATGCTAATACCCTATGGATAGCGAGTCAAGATGGGTTGAATGTGTATAATAAAACTAAAAAAACGTTTGAACGCTATAAGCACAATTCACTAAATAATTTTAGCTTATCGGATAATAATTTACAATGTTTTTTAAAAGATAAGCATGGGTGTATTTGGTTGGGAACTAAAGCTGGTGAAATTAATTTTTACAACAAAGCCAATTCAAACTTCACCAACATAAGTGAAACTATAGCCCCCAATTTTGGACTAAACAATGCTATTGCCAGTGCTCTTGTAAAGGAAAATGATCATGCATTGTGGGTGGGTACTCATGGCGGCGGATTAACGTATTTGAATCTAAAGAAAAACACAGCTTCTTATTTTATGGTAGATGCCATAGATGAAAAAAAGACTAAAAATCTAATTACAGCTTTAGCTCAAAAAGATAAAAACAACCTTATCTGTGGTACTTTTAATGGTTTGTTTTCTTTTGATAAGAACACCAAAAAATTTAATCAAATTTCTTTAGCGGCTAATGGTTTAATAGAAGATGAACGCCCAATAACCGCGCTATTAGTAGACCATGAAAATATATGGGTAGGAACAGACGGTAATGGTTTAAAATGTGTTTTAAAAAATGGTACTGTAGAAAACTATTTAGCCGATAAATCTTCTAGTTCGCTATCGGATAATTTTATTATGGATTTAGAAAACAGAAAAGATGGTATCTGGATTTCTACGCAAAACGGACTGAATTATTTTGATAAAGCTTTAAAAAAAGTAACTAAAACATACCGAACAACAAGTGAGCCTGCCATATTAAACAATAGCCTAACGGTTTTATTTACCGATTCTAAAAAACGATTATGGATTGGAGGCGATTATGATGGATTATTTTACTTTGATGAAGTTGCTAAAAAATTCTTTGTCTTAAATAAAGAAAATGGATTAACAAATGCCACTATTAAAAGCATTAATGAGGATGCACAAGGCAATATATGGGTAGGTTCTGAAGGTTTCCTTTTTAAAGTAAAAATAAAAAATGATAGCAGAACGGCGCAGAACTCTGATTTTGGGATTACTAAATTTTCAGAAAAAGATGGCGTTTCTATAAAACAATTCTCTTACAATGCCAGTCTACTACTTAATGAAAAACAACTTGTTTTTGGAGCAACAAAAGGGATCACCCTATTTGATCCTTCTACTATATACAAAGTACCTAATGACGGGCAAATAGTATTTACAACCCTTATTATAAATAATGAAGTTATAGCCTCTAACCAAAAAAACGGAATATTAAATAAGCCCATTTCAGAAACCTCAGAAATTACAATAAACTACGACCAAGGTTATTTAGGGCTGGAGTTTAGCAGTCTAAACTTTGTAAACCCTAAAAAGAGCAGGTATGCGTATAAATTAGATGATGATTTACGTAATGATGACTGGCACAATACAGGCACACAAAATAGAATAAACCTCTCTAATTTAAATCCTGGAAATTACATCTTATCCATAAAATCTACCAATGAAGATAGTGGTTGGAATCCTAAAATAAAAACATTAAAAATTAAGGTATTGCCACCTTGGTGGAAAACATGGTGGGCTTACCTTATCTACCTTTTCTTATTCATTTTAAGTACCTATATAATTTCTAAGTTTATAAAAAACAGAGTGAAATTAAAAAGAGAATTATTTTTAGAACACGTAGAAAGTGAGCGAAAGCAAGAGATTCTTAATATGCAACTCAATTTTTTTACAAATATCTCTCACGAAATTAGAACGCCGCTAACATTAATAAAAGGGCCAGTTGAAGAACTTCTAGAAGCTCCTAATGATACTAAAACAGAAGGAAAGCTAAAGACTATTCAACAAAACTCAGATCGCTTATTAAAATTAGTAAATGAATTGCTAGATTTTAGAAAGTCTGAAAAAGGACACATGCGTATTTACTGTGAGAAAAAAGATATTGTCGCTTTTTGTTTTGAAATTTTTGAATCTTTTAAAGGACTCGCTGTTAAAAAAAATATTGAGTATAAATTTGTTCTAAACTCTAATTCCATTCACGTCTATTTTGACAAAAACCAGATGGAAAAAGTCATTTTTAATTTACTTTCAAATGCATTTAAATTTACTAAAAAAAATGGTAAAATAGTATTTGCTGTAGAACTAGAAAGCGATCATAGTAAAAAGGTTTTAATAAAAATAAAAGATAACGGCATTGGTATTCCCGAGGCTAGTAAAGTTAATATATTCAATCGCTTCTTTCAAGTAGATGACCGAGGCGTTCACAATATGGGAAGTGGCGTTGGCTTGGCACTTTCTAAAAGTATTGTAGAACTGCATAAAGGAGAGATTACTATGCCAGAAGAAAAGGAAAGCTGGGCAAACACGGTTTTCCAAATAGCGTTATTAAAAGGTAAAAAACATTTAACCGCAGATCAAATTAATGAAGAGGAGACCAATGACCAAGATAACCTCATAGATGCTGATGCTATTCCTTCAAAAATAATTATTGATGATGATTGTGAGATTGAGTTTAGTGCTAATGAATATGATCCTGACAAAAAAACCATATTAATCGTAGAAGATAATGATGAAGTTAGAAATTTCATTATCAATATTATAAACGTGGACTTTAATATCTTAGATTTCTCTAATGCTAAGGAGGCCATTTTATACATGGAAAAAGAAATTCCAGATCTCATTATTAGTGATGTTATGATGCCTGAAATGAACGGATTTCAGTTTTGTAAGCACCTGAAAACTAATGAAAGTACCAATCATATTCCGGTTATTCTTTTAACCGCCAAAGCATCTACAGATAATAAAATTGAAGGGCTTTCTATTGGGGCAGATGCATATATTTCAAAACCCTTTAGTACTAAGGTCTTAATCTTAAGCGTACAAAACCTTTTAAAAACTAAAGAGATATTTCGTCAAAAATACAGTGGTAATTTTATTGTGGATTCTGACCTTGATACCTTAACGACCCCAGAAGAATTGTTTCTAAAAAAACTGATGAAAATTATAGAAGAGAATTTAGAAAATTCTGATTTTGATGTAAATATGCTTATTGATAAAATAGGCATGAGTAGAACTATTTTATACAAGAAAGTAAATACACTTACCAATCATTCCGTTGCTAGTTTAATTAAACATATGAGGTTAAAAAAAGCAGCAGATATTATTCTAAAAACTACATATCCTATTTCGGAAGTTGCCTTTATGGTGGGCTTTAACGATAGAAAACATTTTAGTAGAGAATTTAAAAAAATCTACAACTTCTCCCCTACTTCCTATAAAAATTCTAAAGCGTCCACAGACTAGTTTTTTAAAAATTTAAGAAGCAATATGCAAGGCATTAGCTATACCACATTAATCCTACAGATTTTACAAAAGAAAAAACGGATTCCTAGAGCTCCTTACTAAATTTAGGTTCTTAAAATAGGAACCTTACCCCATCAAAGCAAATTTGCATCAACCTTAAACAAGTGTATAAATAGGCTACTGAAATTTATATTATTTAAACCTACTTAACGATAATTTGGTGTTTTCTTTCCTTAAAAAACATCCTTATTAAACACAAATTATTGTAAAAAACAGCGATACACACAACACAAACACTTGTAAAGCAACTGGTTAACAACGTAAATACGTTCATACCCCTATATACGAATATATTGAACCCTTCCTGTGCAATTTATTAAAGCATATTTGTGTCATCAGTAACATAAATACTAACAAACTTTCTTTACACCATGAAAAAAAGCAAACAGAAAAACGCTGTTTTACGATTTAGTGAACATGCTAAATTAATTCTAGCATTAAGCTTGTGTTTTATATTTTCAACTTCTAATGCACAAGAAACTTCAATAACAGGAAAGGTATTAGATAATACAGGCACACCACTTCCTGGAGTTAATATTGTAGTAAAAGGCACAGCCACAGGAACTCAAACTGACTTTGATGGTGCATATACCATACAAGCAGGATCTACTCAAACCTTAGTATTCTCCTATATTGGATTAAAACAAAAAAGTATTTTAGTAGGGAGCCAAAGCACCATAGATGTTACCCTAGAAGATGATTATGCGGTATTAGATGCAGTAGTCGTCGTTGGTTATGGAACAAAGAAAAAAAGTGACATTATTAGTTCTGTAGTTACTGTAGCTCCAGAAGATCTAGTAAAAGTAGCAACTTCTGATGTTGGTGAAATGCTAAGAGGAAAAGCTGCTGGGGTACAAGTTACTTTAGCTAGTGGAGCTCCCGGAGGTTCTTCTTCTATTACCATTAGAGGGCAACGTTCTATTACTGGAGGTAATGAGCCTATTGTTATAGCAGATGGGGTACGAATAGGTAGTATAAATGATATCAATGCAAATGACATAGCTTCTTTAGAGGTATTAAAAGATGCTGCGGCACAAGCTATTTATGGTGCAAGAGCTTCTAACGGAGTTATTTTAATTACTACAAAAAGAGGAAAAGAAGGAAAAATAAGTCTTTCTTATAATGGCTTTTCAGGAATACAAACGATTAATAGAAATTTTGATATCTATAGCGGTGCTGAATTTGCTCAATTAAAAAGAGAAGCTTTTAGAACCAATAATGGGGGTGAATTTAGACCTGATAATGAAATATTTTCTGCTTTAGAATTAGAAAGTGTTCAAACAGGATCGTATGTAAATTGGGAAGATTTAATCCTAAGAACAGGACATACTCAAAACCATGCTATTAATGTATCATCAGGTACGGATAAGTTTAGCATTTTTAGTAGTATTAATTATATAAACACGGAGGGCGTTGTTCCTAACTCAGATTATAATAAAATTGGATTGCGTTTAAATGCCGATCAGAAAATTAATGATTGGCTTAAAGTGGGCTTAAATACATCTTTTCAATTTTCTGAAACTAACAATCCTAATAATGATGGTGTCATTTTAAATTCAATTACCACAGCTCCCCTAGGTAATGCCTATAATGCTGATGGTACTTTACGTTACTTACCGGGCGGATTTGAAGAAAACAAAAACCCATTAATAGATTTAAACGAAACTACAAACTTAGTAAATGAAAGAAATGATATCTTAAATCTATTTGTAGATGTGAGTCCATTCCAAGGGTTTAATTACCGTTTAAATGCAAGTAGACGCTCTTGGAATTACAAAAGAAAATCATACAATACTACGGAGTCTTTATCTGGAATAGCAAACAATGGGCAAGGTAGCGGAAGTGTGCAATTTCAAGATAATGTAGAATGGCAACTAGAAAACATACTTACCTATAAATTAGATATCAAAGATGTACATCATTTTGATTTTACCGCTGTGCAAAGTATTTCTGAAACGGAGTATTATAGTTTTGAAAATGCTTCAGAAAGAATTCCGAATGATATCTTAGGCATTAATGGCCTTGAAGGTGCTTTTTTAAATACTCAAGCAGTTTCTGCAAATAAAAGAGGTATCGTTTCTGCCGTAGGTAGAGTAGAATATAATTATGATAATCGATACTATTTTACAGCATCAGGTAGAGCAGATGGTTCTACCGTATTTGGTAGAAATAATAAATGGGCATTTTTCCCTGCAACAAACTTTGGTTGGAATATCTACAAAGAAAACTTCTTAAGTGAGGTGGAAGAAATAAGTAATTTAAAATTAAGATTAAGTTACGGTAGTGTTGGTAACGAAGGTATTAATCCGGGTCAGAGTCAGAGTACCGCAGACCAAAGAGATTATATCATTAATGGAAACCAGGTATCTGGATATATACCAGGAGATGTGTTGCCTAACCCAGACTTAAAATGGGAGACTTCAACTACTTTCAATGCCGCTATAGATTTTGGATTATTCAAAAATAGAATTACGTCTACCGTTGAATATTACAATACAAGAACAAACGATTTATTGGTCTTAGAAAGATTAGATCCTTCTTCTGGTTATGCCTCTAAACTTACCAACCTTGGCGAAGTAGAGAACACAGGTATAGAAGTAACCTTCAATGCCGATATCATAAGAAAGGAAGATCTAAAAGTAAATTTAGGCCTATCCTACACGAAAAATAATAATAAAATTATAAGCTTGTATGGTAAAGATGCTGATAATGATGGTATTGAAGATGATGATGTTTTAAACCGAAGATTCATTGGTGAGCCAATCAATGTTTTCTATCAATATGAGCCTACAGGTATTTTTCAAGAAGGCGAAAACATTGTAAACTCTGCACAACCTTTAGCGTTGCCTGGAGATATCAAATTACGAGATGTAAATGGAGATAATGTCATTAATGATGATGATCGTGTTATCACATCCCAAACACCAGACTGGTACGGAACCATATCCCTTGGAGCAGAATATAAAGGCTTAGATTTTTCTGCAGATGTATATGCCGTGCAAGGTGTAACACGAAACAATCCTTTTTTATATGGATACTCAGAAGGGGGTTCTCTTAGAGGAGTTAAAAATGGAATCAAACAAAATTATTGGACTCCTGAAAATCCTGGAGGTGATTTTCCAAGACCAAGAGAAGGTAATGATCCAAACAACATATTTTCATTAGGATTACAAGATGCTTCTTATGTACGATTACAAAATGTAACCTTAGGGTATACTCCACCTGAAGATTTACTAACAACATTTGGCTTAACGAAATTAAGACTATATGTAACCGGTAGTAATTTAATTACGATTACAGATTTTCAATCGTATAGCCCAGAAAGAAACCCTGATCAATATCCAGAAGCGGTTACGGTGGCTATTGGTTTACAAGTAGGATTTTAATAAAAAAGTTAAAAAAAGAATATTTTAAATCAAAAATTATGAAAAACGTTAAGCATTTAATCTTATCACTCGTACTAATTGCTTTTACTATGGTCTCCTGTGAATCATTTCTAGAGGAAGAGATTCTGGATGAAGTTTCTGTAGATTATATTTACAACTCTGGAGAAGGTTTAGAGGTTGGAGTAAACGCACTTTACAATAGAATGAGAATGTACAATTCTCCTGAAGGCGATGGCACCAATTTACAAGCAAATGTATTTTTCTTAGCCGCTACAGATTTAGGGCTTCACAGAACATGGTTTACACCCTACGGAAGTACAGAACACACCCCCGCGAGGTTTCCTGCAGATAAATGGAACAACGCTTACAATATCATAGATAGAGCTTCTGCTATTATTACAAGTGCACGTTCTGTGTCTATGGATGAAACCGAAAAAAATAAATTAGTTGCGCAAGCAAAAGTAATTAGAGGAGAATTATATTTAGATTTAGTACGTATGTATGGAGGTATTATTCTGGATACAACCCCTACTACTCCACAAAATATTAATGATCCTATTGTTTATGAAGTAGCTAGTGAAGATGCTATTTTCGGTGTTATAAATCAAGATCTTGATTTTGCAATTGCACATTTAGATTGGCAAGAACCAACAGGTAGATACCAACAAGGGGTTGCAAGACATTTAAAAGGTAAAGCTGCTATGTGGATTAATGATTGGGAAGAAGCTGCTACTCAGTTTGATGCTATAATAAGTAATGGAACACATAGCTTGGTCGCTTTAAACCAAGTATTTGGCGCAGATGCCAATCACGCAGAGGCACTATTTGTATATCAAAAAAATCAATCTCTAGGAGAAGGAGATGATCTTGCTGGTGGTAGTGGCTTTTGGTTAGGGAGTGTCTTTAATCAAAGACTTTATGAAAAACAATCTGGCTCTGATGCTGTTGCTGGGGGTGAAATTATTAATGATGTAGCTTATGGCGGACAATCATTAGGATGGTTTTTTCCAAATAGCTATTTAGAATCGCTTTATGAAAAAGACAATGACCTGAGATACACTACGTATTATTGGCCAAAAGAATATACTGATTATTTGGTGAATAATCCTGCGCATCCAAATTTTGGACAAACGATAACGGAACCAGAAGATAACTATAGAAGGTTTCATTGGAGTCTAAAAAAATACGCAGATTTTGAAACAAAATTACCTAACTCAAATGAAAGCTATAAAGATTTAATCTATTACAGGTTTGCAGAAACATTATTACTTGCCTCAGAAGCACATCATAATTTAGGCGAAGATGGTGTAGCTTTATCATACATCAACCAAATTAGAAGAAGAGGTTATGGTCTAGATCCTAATACTGCTGCACCAAGTATAGATTTTACTTCTTGGACTCTTGACACCTATTTAGAGGAATCTGCAAGAGAACTTGCTTTTGAAAATAACCGTTGGTTTTTACTAAAACGTCTTGGTAAACTGGGAGAACGTGTTTCTCTTTATTACCGCAATGGAGATAATACAGGAGCAGAAGCAAATGATGAAAATAATAGTGCTACTCCATGGCAATCGCATTTTATCAATTGTCCAGTACCACAAAGCCAAATAGATATTATGGGAGAAAATGCTTCTCAATTTAATATTGGCTATTAATTCAGAAATAGGAATTTAAATTCCCCGAAAAAAACAACTATAAATAACAAATAAATACTATAATTAATGACACATTGGTTAAAATTTTTAAGCTTAGTTTTTCTATTAACATCCTGCTCTTGTTCTCAAGATGAAAAGATTGTTTTTGTAAATGGAGATGAAGCTAGTCTAGCATCAAATAATTCTAATTTGCTTACGGCAAAAAAGATAATTCTAGAAATGAATGCAGGCTTTAATGTAGGGAATACGTTTGATAACAACGTTAACAATCCAACTTTTAGTAGTGTAAAACCTATTATAGACTTCTATAAGGAAGCGGGTATGGACCATGTTAGAATCCCAACGACTTGGATGGATAGATTTGAGGGTGATCATCTTGCTGATGCCGATGGGAATATTAATGTTAATCACCCAAGGTTTTTAGAGCTTGTTCAAGTTATAGATTATGCTATTAGTCAAGAAATGTATGTGGTACTAAATACACATCATGAATCTTGGTTGAAAGATAATTATGACGGATCTTCTAGTTTTGATATTAAATTTGAAACTCTTTGGACTGGAATAGCTACTTATTTCAAAGATTATCCAAGTTTTTTAATTTTTGAAGTGCTCAATGAACCAGAAGGTAATTTAGGTGAAAATGATGGTACAGGTCCATTTCCAGACCCAACAGATCCTACAGCATTAGCGTATACTAGAAAAGTAAATAAAATAGGTTACGATGCTATTAGAAGCACGGGAAGCAATAATACCACCCGTCTTGTAATGGTTGGAGTAAATAGTCAAGGTAATGCCTTATACATAGATGAAGTGTATCCTGATAAAGCTAGTCTTCCAGGAGCAGGAGAAGATGCTTTTTTAGCGATACAAGTACATAGTTATTCTCCTTGGGCTTTTTGTGGTGAAACTGGTAGTAATGCAGCTTTCCCTGGCAATTCTTTTTTCGAAACAGGTATACAAGAGGTAAGCGTCCATGCAGCAACATTAGATGTTCCTGTAAACTATGGAGAGTTTGGTGTTGGAAGAGAAACAAATGTTGAGGAACGAAATACAGCTATCGTTAGAGGGTATTATAAAACCTTTGCGAATGCCACATTGGGGCAATCCATGTCTTTTACCGTATGGGATGACAGAGGATGGTTTGGCTTAATAAATTCTAATGCAACAGCATTTACGTATGATATTGTTCCTACCATGTTAGAATAGTTTCCTGGAACTTTTCTGTAAAGTCTTTTAGACTACTGAAATTGTAAACGCCTTTCTTGAACAACAATTCAATATTTCTGAGCGTAGTAACGCTCAGAAATATTTGTATTTAAAATTTAAATATAGTTGAACGTTTATTTTGCTAAACCCCTACTCCATTACAGGTTTAGAAAATCTTTTGAAGCGTGGAGCCAAAAAACCCACTCTTCTTTTTATAAACAATTACAATTAAAAAAAAATATAAGAACCACATGACTACTATTCAATGTTAAACTGTTATTTTCAACATCATAAAACGTATTGAATCTCTAGTTCAACCTAAGAAGCAGAAATGGGTGGGCATCGAAAAACATAAATATTAATTAAATCTAACTATGAAACTAATAAAAAACGCAGTACTAGTTTTACTCACAAGCTTAAGTACCCTTCTTACGGCACAAGAAACCGGATTTTCTGAACTATTACAAAATATTGATTCAAGAGAAAAAACGTCATTAAATGGTATGTGGGATATGATTGTTGATCCACTTGAGAATGGATATTACAACCATAGGCTAAAACCAATGGATAATGGTTATTTCATGAATGCCCAAATGGAGTCTCCGTCAGACCTTATAGAATATAATTTTGAGACCAGCCAACAGTTAATGGTTCCTGGAGATTGGAATACACAGCTAGATAAGTTGTACTATTACGAAGGTACTGTTTGGTACAAAAAAGATTTCGAGTATACTATAGATACCGATAAACTAGCTTACTTGTATTTTGAAGCTGTAAATTATGAGGCTATCGTATACCTTAATGGGGAACGCCTAGGTTCTCACGTTGGAGGGTATACTCCTTTTCAATTTGAAGTTACCGATAAATTAAAAGAAGGTAATAATTTTGTCGTAGTAAAAGTAGATAACAAACGAAAAGCAGAGAATCTACCTACGGTAAACCAAGATTGGTGGAATTATGGTGGAATTACAAGGGCTGTACATTTAATTAACACGCCTAAATCACATATTGATGATTATTCAATTCAGTTACCAAAAGGGGTTACTAATGTTATTACAGGTTGGGTTTCTGTTACTAATGGAAAAAATGGTGATGCGGTAAGCATAGCTATTCCTGAACTAAAAAAGACTGTACGTGCAGTTCTAAAAGACGGTAAAGCTGAATTTTCGATTAAGGCGAAGCCTAAACTTTGGAGCCCGACCAGTCCTAAAACGTATGAAGTTGTTGTAAAAACAGAAACAGATGAAATTACCGATCAGATTGGGTTTAGAACCATCGCTACAGAAGGGTCTAAAATCTTATTAAACGGAAAACAAATCTTCTTAAAAGGAATAAGTATTCACGAAGAAGCACCGTTTAAAACCGGACGTGTAGTTTCTGTAGAAGAATGTAGAATATTATTACAATGGGCTAAAGAATTGGGATGTAATTTTATTCGTTTAGCACACTATCCACATAGTGAAGCTATGGTACGTGAGGCAGAGAAAATGGGTTTTCTAATTTGGTCTGAAATACCTGTATATTGGACTATTCAGTTTGATAATGAAGACACTTATGCGAATGCTAAAAACCAGCTTACAGAGATGATTTCAAGAGATAAAAACCGAGCAGCAGTAATATTGTGGTCTATGGCGAACGAAACACCTGAAGGCACATCTAGATTAAATTTCATAGGGAATTTGGCAGAACAGGCGCGAAAATTTGATGATACACGTCTCATCACAGCAGCTTTGGATACCCAAGGACGCGGTGAAGCGGGTAATTTAATTGAAGATCCTCTTGGAGAAGTTGTTGATGTTATCGGCATTAATAACTATTGTGGTTGGTATGCTGGTACTACAGAAAGCTGTGCTTCAATAAAATGGGCTAGTGCCTATAATAAGCCTATGATTATGAGCGAAGTTGGTGGAGGTGCCCTTTTTGGTTTACATGGTGAAAAGAATGAACGTTGGACGGAGGAATACCAAGCAGAGGTTTACAGAACCAATATTGAGATGATGCGGAATATTGATTTTATAGCCGGTTTGTCTCCATGGATTTTGATGGATTTCCGTTCTGCAAGACGCCCTTTAAAAAGAATTCAAGATGACTTTAATAGAAAAGGATTAATTTCTGAACAAGGAATGAAAAAGCAAGCCTTTTTTGTATTACAAGATTATTTTCTTAAGGAAAACAATTAGGACTTTATGATTCTAAAATAGACCTTAAAAAATAGTTGAAATAGAGTTCTCAACATATACTAAGGGCTTATTAAAACGATACATAAAAACTACCGCTAATTGCTGTAGACAAGATAGCCTAAGGTGTTAAACCAATGGGTTTGGCCTGTAACGCTAAACCTTAAAAAAATTGAATTTAATTTTTTTAAAGAACAAATTATAATAAAAGATTATGCGAAGTGCGAGGTTGGAAACTCTATGAATTTCAACCCCGCATAACGCTTATTTTAAGTGTCTTGGTACCCTAAAAAATAGATGAAAATAGTAGCATTTACGTGATTAATCTTAATTTTCATGGCTCTTACGCCAATAAAATTGAAACACCATTTAAAATAAACGATGCTTATAGTTTTTATTTAATTTCCATAAAAAATAAACGGTAAGAGATTATATATTCTTAAGAACCGGAGCAAAAATACATAATCTCTTTAAAAATTGACTTGGTAACTTCTAAACCTAATTAGGAATTAGAAAAAATAAATACTCCTTAAATTCCAAACGGACTTTTACGCGCACTATCTAATAGGCATTTACGCTGATCTTTATAAAACTGTAAAAACATTTTACCTACACCTGTTTAGCGAACAATTACGCGTATCTTAAAAGGACAATACTAAGGAACTGGAACTCTAGGGTATGAAACGTTTAACCATAACATGTTTCGAAAATGTTTACTTTAGTCGCCCCTAGAAAAATTTGTGTTATTATATTGCCCCTGTTTTCCTTTGAAAATTATCGAAAGCAAACACGTAATTGATCATAAAGATTAAAATTTAGCCTCCTATGGCTACAATCCCTTAATGTATTAGGTCATAGAATTTTACATTAAAACAGTAAAGAACAACATTATATAATTATACAAAATAATGAAAAACTTAAGAGAACAAACTGATGCTAAAATTGCCGCTGGACGAAAAGCTAATCCAGAGTTCATGGAAGGTGTTGATGCTATTATTAACAAAGCAAAAGAATTTCAACAAGGAAATAATGCCATAAAAGTTGGCGAAAAAGCTCCAATTTTTGAACTACCTAATCCTGAAGGAAAACTGATTTCTCTAGATAGCTTATTAGACAAAGGTCCTCTTGTTATCACCTTTTATCGTGGTAATTGGTGTCCATATTGCAATTTACAACTTAGAGCCTTGCAAGCCCGATTAAACGATATTCATGCACTAGGTGCTACATTAGTTGCCATAAGTCCGCAAGTACCCGATGGATCTATGACAAAAAATGAAATTAATGATATGGGTTTTATTGTATTGTCTGACCAAGATGCAAAAGTTGCTTCGCAATATGGTATAGCTTGGGAAGTTCCTGAGTTTTTAGCAGAACATATGCGTGTAGATCGCGAGCTAGATTTAGAAAAAATAAATAATGGTAATGGTCATATTTTACCAATACCGGCTACGTTTGTGTTAGGAAAAGATGGAGTCGTACAATGGAACTATGTTAATGTTGATTATAGAATACGTTCCGAGCCAGATGAGGTTGTTGAGGCCTTGAAAAACCTGTCATAATTACATTCTAGAAACTCAATCAATATGGGGCTAGGTGTTTTTTAATGTAGTGTACTTAAAAAAGTAAAAAACAAATAATGCCCTATTATTATCGAGGTAAACCAACAAAATACTGTAACGTTTTAGATATAAAAACAGACTCCCTATTAATTGATGAGGGATATTCAATAACTGAACTAAAGCGAATTTTAAAAAGACATTATCTCAACAATGGCGCAGTTCCCTATTATGCTGAATCACCAAATAAAGCCTTTATTCAAGTCACTCTTAATAATTCAAAAAATGGAAAGCAACTCAAAGAGTTATTAATAAAAATAACCCGTTCTTTTGACAAAGTAAAAGAAGAAGTAAAGGACACTATAGAACTAAGAATTTTGTTTGATTATTTGACTCCAATGCCACCACCTCCGTTGCCTCTATTCCATAGCAATAAAATAGAAGAAGATTAACACCTATTTTATATAAAAACTAATATACCCCTAAAACGTCTACTAGGAGAAAACATATAACAATACACTAATAATTATCATTACGAAGATTTTATTATTTTTAAAAACTCAGTTTGTATCTGTCAATAACTAAACTATTTATAAAAAGCACTACGCTTTAACTAGTGAATCTTTAGCAGCAATCAGCCCTATAAAAAGCCAAAAAGAAGGTGTTTAGCGTTTGGAAAGGTATATTTAATGCTAGCATTAGAAGATAAAACAGTAGGTAAACATTAAATGTACATCGCACCAAACTTATTTAAGTGAAAGTAACACATGTGAAAATACTTGTAAAAAAATGATACAACAAATTACAGATGATGAGCATAAATCATCATTTTGAAAAAGAAACCTGCATATCACAAAAACAGGTAGTAATGTTAGGACTGTTATTTAATTCTAAGTTTTCTCTATATTTAAGCGTTGGTTTTCTTAACGAGAAGTAAATCAAAATAAAAGGTATCCCAACGTGCGTAGACAGAAACGAAAAAAAATAGTTGCTTCCACTCCACTCATACAAAAGTATCTAATTCAACTACGAACCATACAATTTGAAATCAAACATCATTAAAATGCATAAAAAAACGCTCACATCAGTTGCAACGTTCTTAACACTTGGTATTTTTTTAATACTAAATAGCTGTGGTAATACTGAAAAGAAAACGAATACAACAACACCCAGTACGGATGATAAAGAAGTTAAAAAAACCGTTTACGCAAGCGACGTTATTCCATTTTTTGAGGACTGGAAATTAATTTTGGGTGACGGTTCAAATGCGGGTATTGCAACTAATTTTGAAGATAAAAATTTCTTTTATACCGCACATGATAGTGATAGCGATTGGATTGTTTTTAAGGCACCAAATGGTGGAGACACGCATGGAACGTCTAATAACACAAGAACAGAATTAGCGCAAGTAAAAAAATGGTATCCAAAAACTGCTAATGATAAATTGACAGCTACTCTTAAAGTAATGAATGTTTCTGCTACAGGAGATGCTAGAGTTGCAGCATCATACGCTGTAGTAGTGGGTCAGATTCATAGCGCTGATGCACATGAAAACGAACCGCTTAAAATATTTTACAAAAAATTCCCAGGTCACACTAAAGGTGCTGTTTTTTGGCATTACGAAATTAATACGGCAGGAGATGATAATTCTGGAAGATGGGATTATTCTTCTGCCGTTTGGGGCAATGACTTTTCTGTTGTGGGTACTGGTGAAAGTACTTATCCCGATGAACCTAAAGATGGCATTGCTTTAGGTGAAGAATTTAGTTATGAAGTTGAAGTTAAAGACGGTATGATGACTTTGAAATTTACTAGTGAAGGACATGAAACCAAAACGTTTACAAAAAACTTGATAGCATCAGAATATACAACAACTGCAGACATCCCTAAACAAACCCAAGAGTTATTTGTACCAATAGGTCAAGACGGAGTGGAACGCAAAGAAGCTTACACAGGCGAAGGTTGTTTCTTTAAGCTTGGCGCATATAACCAAACAAATGGAAAATCTCCTGAAGTAAATAAAAACTGGTGTTCTGGTGCGGAAACCCATGGAGGTGATATTCAAAAACAATATGCAGATGGAAACTATGCTGAGGTTTGGTTTAAAACAGCAAGTATATCTGTGAGTGATGCCGCAGTGTCTAATGAAGGTTATTTCACTAAAAATGATTTGAAATAAAGAATTGTATAGACTAAGCTGTGCAGTAAATTGCTCATTAATTGTGTAGTAGATTAAATTTAGCCTTCTTTTCTGCTATTAATTTAGTTTTAACTAACGTACGTAAGAATACATTTAGTACTTGCAATAAGTACAAAGTAGTTGATGAGAAAAAATGACCCGTTCCGTTTCTGTTTTTGAAAACACGTGACTTATTAAATAATATTTACAAAATAAAAAAAAATATTTATAACGATAAGTAGTAATTTTACTTTGATTATTATCGTTATTACTATAAGAATATATATGAAAAATAATACTAAATTAACAGGTAAAAACATCCTTATTACTGCTGGTGCACAAGGAATTGGAGAAGCTATCACGAGACATTTTATTGACAGTGGAGCCAATGTTGCCATCCACTATTTTTCCAGTGCTGATACGGCAAACCAATTGGTTGAATACGCAACTAGTAAAGGTCAAAAAGCAGTTGCTATAGCTGGTGACTTAACAAAAGAAGCCGATGCGAATGCCATGGTCGAAAAAACAATAGCAGCTTTTGGTAGTTTGAACATCTTGATTAACAATGCAGGTTCATTAGTTGCACGTAGAATGCTTAACGAAATGGAAGCTGAATTCTGGCACAAGGTAATGGACATAAACCTTACCTCTATGATGTTCGTAACAAAAGCTGCAGCTCCTTACCTCGCAAAAAATGATAACAGTAGTATTGTTAACTTGGCATCACTAGCTGGCCGTAAAGGTGGTCATCCAGGGTCTCTTGCTTATTCTACCAGCAAAGGTGCTATCTTAACCTTTACAAGAGCACTTTCTGCAGAATTAGGACCTCAAGGTACTCGAGTAAATGCTGTGTCTCCGGGACTTATCCTGGGTACTTCATTTCATAATACGCATACGACAAAAGAATCAGCAGCTGCAACAACAGCCGGAATTCCAATCCAACGTGCAGGTAACGCAGATGATGTAGCGCGAGCAGTTTTATATCTTGCTTCTGAATACGATGGCTTTATTACAGGAGCTACATTAGACATCAATGGTGGCGTTTACAACATGTAATTAATTGTTTAAAATAGGAAATACTAAGCGCTAAATATGCTCCTAGTATTTCTTATTTCCATTTTTCCTAAAGATATATTTATGCTAAAAACTCCAGTAATACACCCAACCATTATGGAAGCGCTTGCGCGTTCTGGCCATTTTGCACAAGTAGTCATTGCAGATGGCAATTTGCCGGTCGGTGCCATGACAGGTCCTAATTCTACCACGGTACACCTTAACTTTCGTCCTGGACTATTAGATGCACTTACGGTACTTGAAGGCATATTAGAGGTATGCCCTGTTCAAGGTGCAATCGTTATGGAAAAACCTGCAGAAGCGAATGCTGAAATACATGGTGCTTATAAAAAATTATTAGGAGAGGTAACTTGGGACGAGATGGAACGTTGGGCTTTCTATGATAAAATTAGAGAACCAGCCACCACCTTAATCATTCAAACAGGTGAACAACGCCGTTTCGCTAATTTGATTTTAATTGTTGGTGTCGTAAAAATGGCTGAAGAAAGTCGTTTTTAGTACTTTGTAGTTTATTTCCTGAAAAAGAAACCGTAACACTTTAAAAAAATAAAAGAATTAAAAAACCTGATTAGGCTGTAATTTCTATGGGTAAAACTCTATTCTGTGAACTTACTCCCTCCTTCTTAATATGGTAAAAGAATAAAAATGAATACTAGATTTTTACTTATATTTTTTTTATTTTTTATAAATATAGCCTTTTCTCAACCTGGTAATAGTACTGTTGAAAAAAATATAAACCATTTTTCAGCAAAAGAAATTCAAAATTGTAAAAACTCTCCTAATTTCTATAGATGTTCCTTTATCATAGATTCGACATCTCATTTAGAAAAAATTAAAAACTTATCTACTTTTAAATCTCTATCTCTAATTATTGATTTACCGAAATTACCTAAAGAATTTTCTAATATAAAATTTGATAGTTTATCTACTTTAAATATTTATGCTGACTCACTCCTTCAAAATTTAAGCGGGCTACCAAATTTATCCCAATTAAAAAATCTAAGGCTTAATTTTTCAGGTAAAAAACTTCCTAAAGAATTTGTGCTCCTCACTTCCTTGAAAGCTATAAGAATAGTTGCTCCTAACCTTGAAAATATAAATGTTTTATCAGCGAGTACCACCTTAGAAAGTCTTTATCTTAAAAGCAATAGTCTTAAAACCCTTCCTGTATTTAAAGCTCATAATAGAATTAATGACTTCACTTTATCTGTTGGTTCCAATTTTAAAGATTATACTAAAATTAGTGCATTAAAGAAACTAGAAAGGCTAACTATCGTTGGTGGAAGTATGCGTGTTTTTCCAGATAATTTTAGTGAAAAATTAAATTCACTTAATCTTTCCAGCTTACCTTATTTAAAAGACGTCTCAGGTATTGCAAATTATCAAAACCTTACTACCGTCTTTCTCAAAGGAACTGGTTTAAGAAATTTAAAAGGTGATTTTTCTAAACTACTTAAATTACAAAACTTTAGTTTCTCCTACAATGATTCTTTAAACGCTATAGACGGGATTAATACTTTTAATACATTAGATCACATTGAAATTATAGGGCTACCTGCATTAACAGATATCAATCTTGATATGAGTTCTTGTAATTTTAAAACTATCCGCTTAGAAGAGCTTAAAAACCTGCAAAATATAACGGGCATTGCAACCTGCAAATCGTTAGAATCCTTAGCAATAGGCCAAACTAAATTGAAAAACTTACCCAAGAACTTTTCGGATTTAGAAAACCTTAATGAACTGAATTTTAGCCATAGTGAAATAGCTGATATTTCTGAAATTAAAAACATGAAATCCCTAAGAAGCGTTCGGTTTTATGAATGTAATCAGTTAAGAGAAATTCCGCTTTCGTTTTCAAGCAATTTAGCACTAACGGATATACACTTAGAATTTATGACACGCTTAAAGTTTCTATATGGATTAGGAGGATTAAAAAAATTGAAAACTTTGAAAATACGTGCTGTAAATAATCAATTTACATTCCCTGAAAATTTAGAAGCGTCTAATAATATTGAAACAATAAGTATAGAAAGTACCACCAATAGTATTCGTTTTATAAAAAACCTTAAGCATTTAAGACAATTAAAAGTATCAATGTATACTTTATCAGAAATTCCATCTTCTCTTTATTCAAACAGTAACTTAGAAGTATTTGAATTTTATGTAAGTTCAGTAACAGATTTATCTTCTCTGGTACAATTTACAAAACTTAAAGAAGTATACATAAAACATAATCCTTACCTTATTAAAATTCCAGATTTAACAAATTTCGACGCTTTAATAAAAGTTGATATTAGGTATAATGATCGCTTAAAAATATTAAAATCTTCCACGTATATGCCTGATTGGCAGATAGAAAATAATGGAACTGCATATGAGTAAAATAAGTAGTTAATCAATTTATAAAAACAATAGTTTAGTTGTTATTAAATAAACTATATATTCCCTTTTTTAATTTTCCAACCTTTCAAAAAGCAGTTTAAAACATAAGTTAAATACACTGTAAGAAAATTAGCATTTTAATTTTAGGCATTATCCTAGTACTCTCTTATCAAACAAACGGTCAGGAGAACAAAGAAAGCTATAGTAATTTGGTCTCCTCAATTGATGCTATAGTTCATAAGCATGAATTTAATGGTGTTATTTTAGTCGCTACAGACACTACTACTATTTATTCTAATGCTGTAGGTTTTTCAGATTTAGATCCTAAAACTAAGATTAAGTTTAGTGACCAATTTGTTATTGGTTCCATAAGTAAACAGATTACCGCAGTTCTAATTTTACGAGAATTTGAAAAAGGCAATCTTAGACTAGAAGACACGATTCATAACTATCTTGAAAAAATTAAGCAGCCTTGGTCCAAAAAAATAACTATCCACCATTTACTTACGCATACACACGGGATTTCAGATATAGAAAAACCCCTTGAATTTACTGAGGGAACGCAATTTAAATACTCGCAATTAGGGTATGAATTACTTGCTCAAATTCTTGAAAAAATTACAGGTAAAAGCTTCGAAATAAGTGCTACTGAACTCTTTGAAGAACATAAGCTCAAAAATACATTTCACCCACAGCATAAAAAATACCATAATCTTGTTAAAGGATATGTTGAAAATGAACAAGGGATTTTAATTTTTGCTCCTAATAGTTTAGAAAATTATGTTCCTGCAGGAGGATTTATTTCTAATGCAACGGACTTAAAAAAATGGAGTCAAAAACTGTATTCAGGTCAATTAGTTACCAAAGAATCCTTAAAACTAATGACCACTAAATATGCCACAAGAATCCATCCTATTTTTGACACTGGGGAATATGGTTATGGTTTACTTTTCAAAGAAGGAGAAGAGAATATTCAAATTGGAGCATTAGGTTATTCACCTGGTTTTGTATCGGCCTGTTATTATTACCCACAGGATAAAACACAGGTTATTGTCTTAGAAAATAATGCGAGAGATTTAGGTAATTTCAAAAATACGTTCCGAGTCCACACAGCAGTAATGGATGCTGTTAAAAAACAAAGCCTACGCATTGCCAATCAATAAAGTCTAATTGCTCATTTATCACAATAAATTACTATCAGAAAGTAATATTTTTTTAAGGTTCTTACTAGGTAGTTTGTAGCTATACTCTAAAAAATAGACAAAAGATATATTAACAAAAAATCCTTATAAAACTCAATGAGGTTTTTGTTTTTCCTTCTACTTATCGTGAATTTTCTATTTTCTTTTGTAACTATTTAAAAGTTATTGGAACGTTAATTTTGAACCTTTATGAGGAGATACATAAACAACAATTAAAAAAGAATAAATTACTTATCTACAACTTTATTTAGCGCGAAAACTTCTTATTTAATGCAATAATCTTCACTCTTTTATTTAGTATTTTTACGGTTTAAGACAGCGATTACCTACGAACAATAAAATTGATTAGAAAACGTGAAATTAAAGCGTAGAAAAAAATTAGTAAATTACTTAAACATTTTAGATCAACCCGTAAAATTTAACCCTTTCGTTTTTAGCAGGTCTTTTTTGTTATGGGCATTTCTCGGTTTGATAGGTGGTATAATCGCTGGTATTTATTGGATTGTACTTGAATTTTTAACACATCAACTAGCCTTTTTTGATGGTTGGCTCGTCATCCCCTTAATGGCAACTTGCGGACTATTTGCAGGTTTGATAATTTACTTCATTGGAGACCCTGGAGAAATAAATTTAATTGTTAACAACATAAGATTTAATAAAGGAAAGCTTGACCCAAAAAACAACCTATCAATGATACTATCTTCATTGTTGTGTGTAGCTTCAGGAGGTAGTCTTGGACCAGAAGCTCCATTAGTACAAATAACGGGCTCAACGGGTACATGGATTGGTAAAATTTTTAGACTTAAAGGGGAAGAATTAAGATCATTAAGTATTGCGGGAATGGCTTCTGGTTTTACGGCTTTATTTGGAGCTCCTTTAGGTGGAAGTTTATTTTCGCTGGAAATACTCCATCATAAACATGCGGTTGAATATTACAGGGCAATTATTCCTGCATTTGTCGCTAGTTGCTTTAGTTATTTGGTTTTTGCTCTCATAATTCACTTAGGTCTTGGCCCAACATGGGATTTATCTGCATATAAATATTCAGGAATTTTTGATTTTGGGTATGCAGTTGTATTTGCAATTATAGGAGCCGCTTTGGGTTGGGGCTTTATTTTTTGCATCAAATTTTTTAAATTCGTTTTTGAAAAATTACAAATACCGATTTATATCAAAACTTTTATTGGTGGTATTTTACTAGGTAGTATAGCTTATTATTTTCCAGTAACCAGATACTTTGGACATCATGAAATTAATGAATTACTATTGGGTGATTTTTCATTGAAGTTACTACTCGCTATTTTAATTTTAAAAATCATTGCAATTTCAATAACTGTAACGTCAGGTTGGCGAGGCGGATTTATTATTCCTCTTTTTTTTGTAGGAGCAACATTAGGACTTATCATTCATAAAATATTCCCAACAATAAACCTATCCTTAGCAATAGTTAGTTGTATGGCTGCAATAAATTCCTGTGTAACACGAACACCTATGAGTACCACTATCCTACTTGCTACTCTGACAGGTTTTGGACACTTTATTCCGATATTATTTGCGAGTTTAACAGGGTATTTTTTAGCTCCTAGAATACCTTTTATTAGTTCTCAAATGGAGAAAGAAGAAGAATAGAATGTATTCTCCTCACGCTACCCTAACTTGTTTTACATCATCTTTAATTATTACTTTGAAGTATAAGTACCATAAAAAATGCCTAGAAAATTCATTCATTCTCTAGGCATGACACTTAGCTAAACTGCTATCTTTTCTGCAACTTCCATGCGTTCCCAATTACGGTGTTTTGCTATTGCTGCAATGAAATCTTTTGCGCCTTTATTTATTAAAATAGCCTTATCTTTTTTATATTTTGCAAATGCACTAGCATCAATTAATAATTCTCCTTCATCGTCGGCAGCAATTGCTTTACAATGCTTAAAACCTTCATTGATAAACTTAGTAAATTTAGAGGTATTCAATAAAGCAGCTACAGATTTTTTACCTCCAGGAATATAAATAGCATCAAACAATACACTCTCTGTTGTCATAATTGCAGCATCAACTTTATATTCCATTTTTTCATCACACACCACTGTACCACCATGAGGCGCTACAATTTTTACGACAGCATTTTCTGCTTCCAGCGCTTTTTTCATGGCATCAAAATCTTTCATATGAAAACCATCAGAGACTAAGAATGCAATTTTCCGTGTCGCAATGGTCTCAAATTTTGTATGAGCCTGACTCAATTCTGGAGATTCCTCTAAGTATATCTTTTTCTTTTTAGGTTGATGTTCCTCAACATTAGCATTGGCACCAATAGCTTGGTTAATTGGCCGTTCTATATCATCCGGCACTTTCATTCCAAGATTCCCTGCCACTTCATTTGCTAAAGCCTCATCAATTTGAGCGATAAGCCACAACATACGTTGTTTTATATGATCATGAGTGCACTTCCCTAGTTCAAAAGAATACGCGCCTATCACATGATTTTTTTCCCAAGAAGCTAAACTTCTATAAAATAAGGCTGGTTGAGAAAAATGGTCACTAAAACTTTCGCTGCGAGATCGTATTTTATCTGCATCGATTCGCTCTTGATACGATTCAAATCCGCCTTCCTCAACAGAAGATAAATACGGACAACCACCTCCTAAAGAATTTGGAAAATATGCGGTATTTCCTTTCGGAATTTCCATTTGCATGTGTCCGTCTCTTTGATTGTTATGCACGGGAGCAATAGATTTATTAATGGGTAACTGATGAAAATTATGACTCCCTAATCGTGATAATTGTGTGTCTCTATAAGAGAATAAGCGTCCTTGAAGTAACGGATCATTGGTAAAATCTATACCTGGCACAATATTCCCTGGTAAAAAAGCAACTTGTTCTGTTTCTGCGAAAAAATTATCAGGATTTCTGTTTAAAACCATTCTACCTATGATTTTTACAGGAACCATTTCTTCTGGAATCAATTTTGTAGGGTCGAGTAAATCAAAATCGAATTTATGCTCGTCTGCTTCTGGAATAATTTGAAGTCCTAATTCCCATTCTGGAAATTGTCCTGAATCAATAGCCTCCCACAAATCTCGTCTATGAAAGTCAGCGTCTGCTCCACTAATTTTTACCGCTTCGTCCCAGGTTACCGAATGGACACCCATTTTTGGTTTCCAATGAAATTTTACAAAATGTGCTTCCCCTTTTTTATTTATCAATCGGAAGGTATGAATTCCAAAACCTTCCATCATACGTAGACTGCGAGGTATACCCCGATCACTCATGACCCAAATATGGTTGTGTAGTGTTTCAGTCGTTAAGGATACAAAATCATAAAAAGTATCGTGAGCAGATGCTGCTTGCGGAATTTCATTGTTCGGTTCAGGTTTCACTGAATGTATTAAATCCGGAAATTTCATTGCATCTTGAATAAAAAAAATAGGCATGTTATTTCCTACTAAATCCCAAGTCCCTTCTTCCGTATAGAATTTAACAGCAAAACCCCTAACGTCTCGTGCTAAATCTGTGGAGCCTTTTGAACCTGCAACCGTAGAAAACCGTGCAAAAACAGGAGTTTTTCTAGCGGTATCTGTGAAAATACCTGCTTTAGAATATTCCTCAATACTTTCATATAATTCAAAATAACCATGTGCCGCGCTACCTCTAGCATGTACAATCCTTTCTGGAATACGTTCGTGGTCAAAATTGTGGATTTTTTCTCTTAACAAAAAGTCTTCAAGTAACGTGGCTCCTCGAGGACCTGCCTTTAAGGAGTTATTGGTATCATTTACCTTTAATCCTTGTCGCGTTGTTAGTGCCTTATCGTTATAATCTACCCTATAGGTATCAAGTTGTTTATCTTTTTTTGTGGTCTCCTTATTATCTTTCATTTTTTGTGGTTTTAGAATACACTATGTGCACTCTTAATCTTTGATAAAGCTATAGGGAAGTTTTTATTTTAAATGACTTAAAAAACAGAAAGATTAACTCAAATGCGAAATAAAGACCCACATTTTTTTTAAGAAAATATGGAAAAAAAGAAAAGCCATTGCTCACAAAATGACTTTTATACTATAAAATATTGAAATCCTATTTATTCACGATAAAAGCATGAATTACTCCTGGTAACCAGCCAATTAGTGTAAGAATAAGACTCACAAGAAATGTAGTTCCTAATCCATGTTTTAGGAATACCGCTAATGGCGGTAAGAAAATATTTAAAAGTATTGTTACTATTGACATAATTGTTTGTTTTTAGTTTTCACAAAATTAGTTTAGACACTTAACATAGATTAACGCAATCTCCAAGATTTTTTGCTGATATACATGACGCTAGATGTAATAATAGAAATATGTATAAGAATGCTATCTCCTATTGTAAGTTCTAAATATGCACTATCTATTAAATTAGAGTTGCAATAACACATGAGTTCATTTTTCTGATTTTTTTAGTTCCATCAATTAAAAAATTCATTAAATTACAGGAGCAGAAAAGCTTAAAAATCATTAGAATTATGACCGATAGTAAATTTAACCTGTGGTTAGTTGATGACGATGAAGATGACAGAGCTTTTTTTATAGAAGGCCTTGAGAGCTTAAATGTAAATTTTGAATTAGAAGAATTTATAAATGGTAAAGAAGCCGTTTCTTTTTTTGAGGAAAACGTTTCCGTAATTCCTGATATGATTTTTTTAGACTTAAATATGCCTATCATGAATGGCATAGAGTGCTTGGATTATATTAGAACTCATGAGCGTCTTAAAAATGTAATTATAGCCATGTATTCAACTTCATCTTCTGGACAAGATATACAGTGTTGCTATGAAAAGGGGGCCAACCTTTACATCATTAAACCAAATAGGTTTCAAGATTTAAAAAATTGTATGAAGAAAATTTTAAGTATGAACTGGCCAGATTTCTTATGCAACTTTAAAAAAGAAGACTTTATTCTTAAAGCTTAACCCAGCTTTATTAAAGCATGAACATATGTAGCAGGTATCTTTTATCCAATTTTAATGCCCCAAAGAGATTACGGTAGTTTTTCATTCTTTAGCATCAATCATTTTCTATAAACAAGTTTTTCTTTGTAAGTAAGATATCGCCATAGGCTGTATCAACTCAACTTAACAATTCACTACGTAATACTTAGAACCCATGAGCAAGATATTAAAAGAAAAAGATGAAAAAGAAATAGGACGGCCAGGCCTAGAGGTTAATATGAATGAAAAACCTGAAATAATAAAAGACAGTTATAAGGGTAGCGGAAAATTAGAAGGTAAAGTTGCATTAATTACAGGTGGTGATAGCGGCATTGGCCGCGCAATTGCTGTACATTTTGCAAGAGAAGGTGCAGATATTGCCATTGCTTACCTTAACGAGCGAAAAGATGCTGAAGAAACGTCAGAAATGGTCGAAAAAGAAGGAAGAAACTGTATCAAAATTAGTGGTGACCTTAAAAATTATGCTTATTGCCAGGAGTTAATAGAAACTGTTATTAAAACCTATGGAAAAATAGATATTCTAGTGAATAATGCGGCTACCCAATATGTGGAAGAAGATTTTTCTAATATATCAGTAGAACACTTAGAAGAAACTTTTAAAACCAATATCCTGTCAATGATATACCTTACACAGCAAGCATACCAGTACATGGAAAAAGGTGCTAGGATAATTAACACCACTTCTATTACAGGATACAAAGGTCATAATGAATTAGTAGATTACGCTTCTACCAAAGGAGCGATAACTTCTTTTACACGATCCTTATCGGCGCAATTAGCACCAAAAGGAATTCTTGTAAATGGTGTGGCGCCTGGTCCTATTTGGACTCCTTTAATTCCTGCAACTATGACAGACATTGGCGAATTTGGAAAAAATACTCCGCTAGGAAGATGCGGACAGCCTTCAGAAGTAGCACCAGCTTATGTCTATTTAGCAGCAGAAGATTCCTGCTATATGACTGGGCAAATTCTACATATTAATGGGGGTATTGTCGTTGGTGGCTAAATTAAAACAACTCAAAAATCCCAAATATCTCATTTGGGATTTTTTAATATTTTTATACTAAACAGGTACATTTATTAAATTACTCTCCCAATATCTCCTCATCATCTTCCTTTAAAGTTAAAGGATGGTCTTTTTCTCCTAATCCAACAATTCTGATGATATTAACAACGGTATTGTAAAGCATCAGTACAACAACTATGAGTGCAGAACTTAGAATGCTAGAAACAATTAAACTTGCGTAATATATAGCATTGAACCAGTTGTTTGGTACATTGTCAGATTCCGTAATTGGTAAATTAAAAATTAAAAAAGACATCAAGGCCATTATAAATACTCCGGTTACCGTTTTAGCAATTTGCAAAACAGATAGGTAATGATCTCTTTTTAATTTGGTATTAGATCCAGAACTTAAACTTAATAAGGTTAAAAGCAATGCCAAAATAGTGGCAGAAGCTAGTACAATTGTATTGCATAACATATTTAGGCCTGATAAGGAATGTTTGATTAAAACTTTTGCCTCATACCCGCTTAGTTCTCCTAATAAGAAGGTTCCTGTCATAATGATGAGTAAAGAAATTATGCCCCCAATAATTGCTCTTTTTGTGTAGTTACTTATGTTCATTGTTCTCTCGTGTTTGTGCCACGAAAATTACTATACTTTCTATATTAGTATTATTCTATTCCGACCAAGATTTAACACAATCGATAAAAAATAAATTTAAAATATAGTCCCATGAACAAGAATTTTTATAGCTAAAAAATTAATGCTTTTTTAAAATTTTGGGTTAACAAAAAAACCTTTTGAGGTAGTGCTACTAAAGTTCTAGAGCTACTTTAGGCTAGCGTAAATTGAATCTAAAAAATAAAAAAAATGGCTGAATTAGAATATAAAGAGATGGATATGACCATAGACAAATCTCGGGGAATGGGAGCTGTTTTAAAAGAAGGTAAAACTACTTTTAGGGTTTGGGCTCCAAATGCAGAAAAAGTTTATGTAATGGGGTCTTTTAACGACTGGAATAGAACAAATATGCCTCTTGGGCTAGAAGAAAATGGGTATTGGGCAGCTGCTTTTGATTCGGTTAAGGAAGGCAATGAATATAAATATATTATTCATACGAATAATCAAGAATATGAACGCAACGATCCATATGCTTTTGAAGTTACTAGTAGTATTGGTAATTCTATAGTTAGAAAACTTGATTTTGATTGGGGTGCTGATACGTTTAAAATGGCTAGTTGGAATGAACTAGTAATTTATGAACTCCATGTGGGCACATTTAATAGAAAAGATGCTGATAAGGTTGCCAATTTTGATAGCGTTATAGAAAAATTACCCTACTTACAAGACCTAGGAATAAATTGTATAGAATTATTACCCGTTGCAGAATTTGCAGGCGGAATTTCATGGGGTTACAACCCCGCACATCCATTTGCTATTGAACAAGATTATGGAGGACCAGATGGTTTTGCTAGATTAATAAAAGCTGCTCATGAAAAAGGAATTGCTGTCATCATCGATGTTGTGTACAATCATTTAGGTCCGTCTGATGTAGATTTATGGCAGTTTGATGGATGGGGAGAAAATGATAAAGGGGGAATTTATTTTTACAACGATCATAGGAGTCAGACCCCTTGGGGAGATACTAGACCCGATTATGGTAGACCTGAAGTAAGACAATATCTTAGAGATAATGCCTTAATGTGGATAGAGAAATATAAATGTGATGGTTTGCGCATGGATGCTACTTCTTATATAAGATATGAAGGAGGCGGACTTGGGTATGATACTGAAATAGAAGAAGGTAATATTTTAATGCGCGATATAAATGCAGAACTACAACAGAAATACCCTCAGGTATTGACGATAGCAGAAGATTTAAAAGGTGAAAATAAAGTTACAGATGCTATTGAACATAATGGATTAGGGTACGGGAGCCAATGGGATATGAATTTTGTACATCCTGTAAGAGAGGTTTTAGAAGATACCTATGACAATTCTAGAGATTTGCAAAAAATAGTAGATGCGCTAGAATTTAAGTATGGTAATGATGTATTCACAAGAATTATCTATACAGAATCTCATGACGAAGTTGCCAACGGCAAAGCTAGAGTGCCAGAAGAAATACAACCTGGAGAGGCTGATAGTTCCTTTGCAAAAAAACGTGCCATTCTTGGTATAGCATTAACACTAACTGCTCCTGGTATTCCTATGCTTTTTCAAGGTCAAGAGTTTATAGAAGATAAATATTTTCAAGATACAGAAGCTTTAGATTGGGGAAAATATGAAAAACATCAAGGCATACAAAAACTAGTGCGGGACTTGGTGTTCTTAAGAACTGGTAAGGAAGATAGAACCGCAGGATTAAGAGATCAGGGTATTAAAATAGTTCATTTTAATGATGAGACTAAAATTTTGGCCTATATCAGAGAAGATAGAAACCAAGAAGAACATGTACTTATTATTATGAACTTTAGCAATATGGATTACATAGATTATGGAATTGGTCTAGAAGATAATCATGATTGGAAACTGCGTTTTAATAGCTCTTGGAAAGGGTATGATTCTGATTTCTCAGATTTAGAAATCAAAGGAATTAACCATGTGGAAGAAGAAACAGATGGGCAAAATTGGACAGGAAAATTAACCATCCCTGGTTATTGTTGCCAAATTTACACCCTATAAATTATAAATAAACGGATGAGTATAACCCTTATTACCCACTATACTGTAGTTGGTTTTTAGGGTTTTACTTTTTTACTTTGAGTTCGTTAGAAAATAAGTTGAACTGTAGGTTTAATTTGAATTAGAAACTAAATAAAGCATGGGCATGAAAAAAAGCTTAGGGATTGTAGGAAGTGGTCCAACAGCCATTTATATTTTAAAAAACTTGGCTGAAAATATAGCAATTGTCTCAAAAGAACTTAAAACAATTTATGTATTTGAAAAGGAAGATAATGCGGGTGTGGGTATGCCTTATTCAGAGAAATATACAGAAATGTGTAATATGTCTAACATTTCATCAGAAGAAATTCCAATGCTAAGCCAGTCGCTAGCTACTTGGTTACAAAGGCAGTCCGTTGAGCATTTAAAAACATTGAGTTTAACACCTTACGAAATTTCTGAAACGGCAATTTATCCAAGACTAGTTCTTGGTCACTATTTTAAAAGTGAATACGAACATTACCAAGAAATTTTAAGAAATGCAGGTATTACTATGAAAGAATGCTGTAACTCAGAGGTAGTTGACATTGTCAAAAAGGGCGATATACCAAAATTTGAACTAAAGATTCTAAATAAAAAATCAGTTGAATGTAATTCGGTCATTATCGCTTCAGGTCATGAATGGATCAATGATGATCATCCTGAAATAGGTTATTTTGCATCTCCTTGGCCTATAAACAAAATACTACCCAAAAAAGGAGATTATGACAACTACACCGTTGGTGTTCTGGGGGCTTCTTTAAGTGCTTTTGATGTAGTTTCTTCTTTATCCAGAAGACATGGTCATTTTACAATTAATGATTCAGAAATTGAATATATTCCTGACAAACATACGGAGGAATTTAAAATTGTTTTACATGATTTAAATGGCTGGCTTCCTCATTTACAATATGAACAAAAAGAGCCCTTAAGAGAGGTGTATAGGCATATAACCAAAAAAACATTGCTTGATTTGGTTGATGAAAATGGGTTTCTAAACTTAAACACTTATTTTGATTGCGTATGTAAACCTACCTTAAGAAAAGCGTTATACACTGATGAATTACTTGAAATTGTTGCATTACTAAAAAATGAAGATTTTGGAATTCTAGAATTCGTAAAAAAAATGTCTGAGATGCACGAGTATTCAGATCCTTTTAAAGGGATGCAATCAGAATTAAAAGAAGCCCAAAAAGCGGCAAACTTAGAAGAACCCGTTTATTGGAAAGAAGTTATTGATGATCTTATGTATACCTTAAATTTTCATGCAGAATTATTATCTGCCGAAGATCACTATATTTTTAATACCGAAGTGATGCCATTTCTACTAAATGTAATTGCTGCAATGCCATTAGAGTCTGCAAAAATAATGCTAGCACTTCATAGAAAAGGAAAATTAGAACTTAAAAAAGGTGCGGTCAAGATTCTAAGTGCTAATTCTAATGATAAGAAGGAAACGGTAATAGCAGTGGCAAGTGAAAAGATTTCATATAAAAAATTTATTACGTGTTCTGGTCAGAAATCCATCTCATTAGACAATTTTCCATTTCAATCTTTAGTGACCTCTGGTACTATTAGTCCTGCAAAAAGTAAAGTGGCTAATATTAAAAAAATGTATGCTTTAATTGGTGATAAAAGCCAAGATAATCTTATCAAAAATGAAAAAAATTGGTACTTAAGATTAAAAGGGATTGGTGTTTCTACCAATTTTCAAATAATTGATGTACAGGAAAATCCAGTTCCGTATGTATATGATTTATCCTTTACACACACTTCCGGTTTAAGACCCTATTCTTTTGGATTGCAAGCATGTGAATTAGCAAGTAGCCTTGCTGTTGGCCATCTCATCAATGAATTTAAAGCTGACGTTGAATAGTAAATAATAAACTTGAAAAAAAAACTAAAAATAAAGAGCGTAGTTAAGTCTAAAGCCTACCTACTCTCTTTATAGTTTTCATTAATTAGCATTTGTTGTTGTTGCTCTATATTTAAAAATTAACAATAACATCAAACCAATCAAGCAAGTAGAAATTCCGTTTGTAATAAGTATTGGATAATCTTTAAGAAAAAAACCATAAGCAGTCTATAACGAAACCCCTAGAATTCATACAATAAACATCCATGTTGAGACATCATTTACTTCTTTTGTCTTCCAAGCCTTTATAATTTGAGGTAGAGCAGCACCTGTAGTAAATACACGTGCTAAAACCCAACAATTTCTTCAAGTTCCATAAGAGATCATTAAAGCTATAGTTTTCTCAAATGATTTTTTAGAACCTCTTCTTCATCTTCAGAAAAATTATGCGCTTTAAGAACCACCTCATATTTTTGCCTTGCCACATCTTTAAAAGTTTCTATCTTTCCTTCTATTTTCTCATTAGATATTGCCCCTTTATTAGTAGAAATCATTGCGATGAGATCTTGTAATTCTTGTTCTGTTGGATTTTTACATTCAATGTATTTGCCGCCTAAATTGTAAATAAGTTGTATCATTTCTTTATATAATTCTTCAAAATGATTCTTCTTCTTTTCATAGGTATCTTTTAAAGCTGTATTACTTTCTTCTGAAAGCTTTTGATATATTTCTTTTAATGATAAATGGATTTCTGTAATCTCATTTAACGCATCATTTATTTCTTGATTCATCTTCCTTTATTTTATAGGTTTATACGAACAGCAGTTATTCGCTTTAAAGAACAACTTCTGTCTCTATTAAAAATATTGCAAAAAAAAGATATTTATGAACCCATTTAAACAAAAAATGAACCCTGATAATTTAAGTTGTCCTTTTTTAGAAGACGTAAAATCGCATCAAATTTGAATATCCAAAAAATCAATGGTTTATTAATCAATAAAACACCTAATTTTTGGTATACAGTTAATCAGGAACAAGTGTAAGTATTAACTTTATTGCGATGCGTTATTGCACTATATTACTTAACAACCAAAGCAACAATTATGATACTTCCTGTACTGATACAATCCACAAATTCTCCCATACTTGATAAACTTTTAAATATTGACCAACAGTCTATAGCATTGATTACTCTTTCTGCCGTAGGTATTTATTTGGCTATTATTATATACACACGATTGTTTGGAAAGAGAAGTTTCTCTAAAATGTCTAGTTTTGATTTTGCAATGACTGTATCTATAGGATCTATGGTTGCCACGACCATATTATCTAACACCGTGAGCTTAATAGAAGGTGCCATAGGTCTCGTAATTGTTTATGGACTCCAATTAGCAGCAGCATACTTTCGTCGTTATAAAAAATTTAGGGACTTAATAGATAACCAACCAACGTTACTAATGGATGGGGAGCTTATCTTGAAAGAAAATATGAAAAAAGTACGTGTTACAGAAGGAGATTTACGCTCAAAACTCCGAGAAGCAAATGTGGTGAAACTTTCTGAGGTTAAAGCTGTCATTTTTGAAACTACTGGAGATATGGTTGTACTTCATAAAAACAATGAAGACCAAATAGACCCATGGCTTCTAGAAGATGTCGGGAGATAATCCCTTATGATCCACTTAGATTTTTAAGAGCATCAAAAACAATCTAAGCAGCATATCATTAGAACCCTTATTGTTCTCATGTTCCTATCAGTGCCACATAATTAAAAACTAAAGCTATACATCAAAATAACTACCTCTAAGAAGACAAGGGTAAATAAAGCTTGAATTCTGCACCTACACCTTCTTTGCCGATGCCAATAATAGTACCATGATGATTCTCTGCAATCTTTTTTACAATTGCTAAACCAATACCTGTACCCTTATACTCTAATTTTCCGTGTAAGCGTTGAAAAAGTTCAAATATTTGTTCTCCATATTGAGGAGCGAACCCTATGCCATTATCCATAAAGGTAATTTCAGTATAGGTGTTTTCTGGCAAAAGATTTAGATGTTCTAGATGTTCTCCAGAAACTTGCAATGTCTTAATTTTAATAATTGGGGAGACACCTTCTTTTGCAAACTTCATTGCGTTTTCTAAAATATTTTGAAAAATTTGCCGAATTTGAAAAGGAATTACGGAAGCCGTCACCAAAGCATCATATTCTAAGCTTGTTTTAGTTGCTTTAATTTTATCAGAAAGCGTATCAATAACATCTTTTAATAACACCTGTAAATCTACTTTTTCAAATTTAGCTTCGTGATTAGACGTACGGGAAAATGCTAACAAATCTTCAATTAGTGTCCGCATGCGTTCTGCCGAACTAATAATCTTATTAAAATCTTGAACACCTTTATCCGATAAATTCTCTAAATCTCTGCTCGCTACTCTATCTGCAAACATTTGAATTTTACGCAATGGCTCTTGCAAATCATGGCTAGAAACGTAGGCAAAAGCTTCTAATTCTTTATTTCTATTTTCTAAACTTCGAATGGAGAGTTGCAGTTTATCATTAGCTTCTTTCAATTGATTGGTTCTTTGAATAACTTGGTTCTCTAAATTTTTAGAAAAAAGCTCTGTCTTTTGTCTTGCTTCTACACGATCTGTAACGTCTGTTGTTGTAAACATTATGCCACTTACGGTCCCGTCTAAATCTCTCAAAGGAACATAATCATAATCTACATAAAACTCCCAGCGACTCCCTTTTTCTTCAAAAGTTACATAGGACTCTTTTTCTGAAACTGGAATTCCGGTATCTAATATATGATGCATAACCTGAGGGTATTTAGAATCCTTAAGGTTTGGAAATAATTCTAATAATCCTTTCCCTTCTACTTCATGCATTTTTTTACGCCAAAAAGTCTTTAATAAACTATCATTAGCCATTTCAACTTTTAACTCATAACCTCGTAGAATTCCCATTGATACAGGAGATTGCATTACAAAATTTTTGAATTGTCGTTCCGATTCTTCCAACTCAAATCTGGCTTTTACCGCAGCTGTAACTTCAAAAGCTACCAGCATTATTTCAGAAACTTCTCCTTGATTAAGTACGGGTTCAAAAATAAAATTGAAATACCCAGTTTCTTTTATTCCATTACGCTCCAGAACAAACGGATATTCATTACCATATTGGGCCTTTTTTGTTGCTATAAGTGCTTCAAATATTGGAATTATACCTTCTTTAATCTCTGTTAAAACACTAAACAATGGTTGGTTATGGGATTCTTCTAAGGTTTTTTGCCAGATAAGTAACGCCATATCATTAACTACATTAATGACATAATTATCTACACTTAATATACATATTCCTACAGGAATTTCTTTCACCAAACGTCTAAAGCGACTTTCATTAACTCTTAATTTTTCTAAACTCTTTTGTTGATCGGTAATATCTTGTAAAGTTCCATTAAAACGATATGCTATTTTGTCTTCATTAAACCATGCTCTCCCTAGTGCTCTAACGTATCTTTCCTGTCCATTTTGTTTATTTCTTATAGTATAAGTAATATCATATTTACCGCCAGAGTTAAAATCAAAAACATTGAGAATAGTAGCATTAACTCTTTCCCGGTCTTCTTCAATAATAGCATTTGTAGCTTGGTATAATTCTATTTCTTCTTTAGCATCTAAACCAAACCAACCTTTTATCCGGTCATTTGTCTTTAGTTTATCATTCAAAGGGTCATAATCCCATGTTCCTAAATCTGTAGCATCAATGGCAAATTTAAGATCGTCTTCGCTTTTTTCTAGTTTTTTTACTGCTTCAACGCTAGCGGTTGTTTCTGTGCATATGGTGAGTACTCCTGAAATTACATTAGCTTCATTTTTAATAGCACTATACCCAAAAGTCCAATAAGCATCTTCTAGTGTACCATTTCTATTAATAGGCAGAAACATATTTTCACGCCAAGTTGGTTTTCCATCAGTAATTACCCCATCTAACAAAGGACCTAAGGTACTCCACATTTCACTCCACGCCTCTTCCCCTTTCATCCCTAAAATACGAGGGTGCTTCCCTTTACTTCCTAAACTAATTCTGAAGGCATCATTATAAAAACAATAATAGTTTGGTCCCCAATACAATAACATGGGATAGTGAGAATTTAATACCAGAGACAATGTACTTTTTAAACTTTGGGGCCATTTTTCAGGAGCTCCCAATGCAGTGTCACTCCATGGATAGAGACGCATAAGTTCTCCCATTTGCCCTCCATCCTCTAGAAAAGTAATATTTTCATGGTTTAATTTGTCATTCATAAGTAATAGTACTACAAAACTGTTAGTGTATTCTGAAAATTGTATGTATAAAATGATGTATTGTACGGCTACTAATTTAGTCCGCTCTTATAAAAATATGTTAGGCCGCTACCAAATACTTGTAATTGATGAATTAGACGTTGGTACGCTTTAAAAAAGGACCTCATATCTCCTATAATTAAAAGTATTGCTTCCTTTCATCAAAATCCTATTCAAATCTAAAAATAATCTAGAAAATTTTAGTAAAAAAAATAATAAATACGTCTCTATTTCTGTGAGTAAATAAAACGGCTTTAAAATAAAATTGAGAAAATCAATTCACCAAAATAACGGCTACTATTTTAAGTAGTAAAAATTGGGTACTATATGAAATTCAGCATTTCTATACCACATCAAATTATTAGGAACAAATATACCTAGCAATACGTTTTTGTTTTACTTCAATCCATATAATTATTTGACTTAGAAAATAAAAAAGTGCTAATTTATAAAATCATTTTATAGATAAGCAGGTGTATGATTAGAGCTAATTTGGGGTATACTAAGTTTATAAGATTATGCTTCTAAAGGAAAAAGCATTGTTAATGTTGTTCCTTCATTTTCTATAGATTTTAGTTTAACGGTGCCTCTGTGTAAGCTCATAATCCTTTTTACCAGTGTAAGGCCAAACCCTAAGCCCTTATCCATATGTAATTTTGAAAACAACTCAAAAACAGTTTCCGCATATGTATTTTCAAAACCTGAACCATTATCAGAATAGGTAACCCGTACGTATTTTCCATATTGAAATTTATCCTCTGTCTCAATAAATGTATTTTGCATAAAATGATCCGTAGTAACCTTTATAACTAATGGAGTTTCATTTCTTTTATACTTTAAGGAGTTATCTAACAGTTCTGAGAACAAATTAACTAATTGGTCATGATCTGCAGGAAATATAAGAGAATCTATATGTGTAATTTGCAATGAGCTATCCTTAATATCAAGCTTATTTTTTGCTTTTTCAATAATGTCTTTTAGACTAACATTGCTAAGGTTTAGACTTGCATTTTCAATCGCATGTAAACGCTGCATACGGTTCAAAAGTTTACGTAAACGTTCTGATGATTTGAGGATTTTTGAAATATTTTTTTCTATTTCAGGATCTATATTTTCTATAAGGCTTGCAAAAATACTTATTTTTCTAATGGGTTCTTGAAGGTCATGAGAAAGTACTTTATCTATTTGCTTATGCTGCTCTGAATAATTAGCAATTTTCTGCAGCTGTACTTCTATTTGATGCTGACTGTACTCTAGTTCTTTTTTTAAACGAATATGCTCTAAATTATCTAAAAGTGCT
Source organism: Cellulophaga algicola DSM 14237 (assembly GCF_000186265.1). Classification (NCBI taxonomy): domain Bacteria; kingdom Pseudomonadati; phylum Bacteroidota; class Flavobacteriia; order Flavobacteriales; family Flavobacteriaceae; genus Paracellulophaga; species Paracellulophaga algicola. Next base: position 4,069,950 of record NC_014934.1, on the reverse strand, counting down.
TTTTCTGCAACATCTCGAGCATGAAGTATTTCCTTTTCATAGTTATTGCGTTGGGAAATATTAATACCTGCAAAATGAATTTTAGGGATTTCTCCTTCTACTAACCGAATAGCATTTAAAAGTACTGGTACCGTATTCCCTGTTTTTGTTTTAAAGGACAAAAAAACTTCATCTGCTTTATGTTGCAGATCTATCATTGGCTGAAGATGAACTTGAAAAAAAATGACACTTCCTGAGGTAAGTATATCGTTAATTTTCAAAGGCTCCACTAGATCATAGCCTAGACATTCTCTAAATTTTTGATTGATAAACAGCACATCACCAGCATCTGATAACGTAAAATTAAACCCTGGGGAAGTATGATAAAACTCTTTATGATTTTCCAAATTAATACTCATGCATTAAGTTTTTAGTAGTTACTGTTCTAAAAATTCTTTAATGCAACCAATTGTTTCTTCCGGATGACTCATATGTGGACAATGACCTTTAGCTTTCATTTTTACTAATGTACTCCCTGTAATTTGTTGATGTATATATGCACCCACATTGCTAGGAGCAATAGCATCATCTGTACATTGAAGAATTAACGTAGGTATTTTTATTTTTTTTAAATCCTCACGATTGTCTGAGAAAAAAGTAACCTTCGCGAATTGTCTTGTTACGAATGGATCAGAGGTACAAAAACTATTTTCAAGTTCTTTGGTTAAACCAGGTCTTTCTGGATTTTGCATTACCATAGGTGCCAACAGATTAGCCCAACCTGTATAATTATTAGACATTACTTCTAACAGCCCCTCTAGATCTTCTTTTGAAAAACCACCTTTATAATCCATATCATTAATATACCGTGGCGATGGTGATACAAAGATTAATCGTTCAAAGATACCTGGAGATTGCAAAGAGGCTAATGTACCAATGATTGAACTAACAGAATGCCCCACAAACACAACATTATGAAGATTCATTTCATGACAAATATCTATTACATCCTGAGCATAACCATATAAAGAATCATATTTTTGAGTGTTATACGCACTTAAATCCGAATTCCCAGAACCTACATAATCAAATAGAATTATTTTATAGTTGTCCGTAAAAGAAGGGGTTATAAAACGCCACATATTTTGATCACAGCCAAAACCATGTGCAAACATGATAACCTTAGAGCCGTTCCCGAGGACTTTAACGTTGTTTCTTTTTACTATATCCATGGATGAAATTTAAAAGTTTCAAAGATAATAAAACATGATTAATTGCAAAACGAATCTCAGTAAGTTAGTCTTTCATAATTCAAGCACTTCAGGTTACTAAAAAGTAAGGTTGACATTATGGTAATTAGAAAGAATGGCACGTTGAAATATTCATAATTTCAGAATGTAAAAGTAAAACTACCTTGAATTAATCTATATTTAGGGTGTAAAGAATCTCTTTATGGGTAGTAATCATAACTTTAAATGACTAGAATAACAGCAATAAAATGAAAAACAAACTTCTTCTGATTATTATTTTCATGCTTTTTACGTTTCCAGTTTTCTCTCAAAGTAAAAGTCTGGTTACCTCCTATTTAGCTACTCTTTTTCAAATAGTAGAGCATAAAAAAACAGAAGAATTTTACGCTACTTTATACCCTAAGTTTAAAGAACAAATTCCTGAAGATCAGATCAGTTCATTTCTTGGAGAACTTCATAGCAACCCCAACTTTAAAACTGAAATTAAAAATTCTAAAATCATTGAAATAGGCAAAATTATAAAGGACAAAAATAAAGCTTATGCCTTAGTAGATTATGTGTCTGAAACTCATATAGAATTTACGGATAAGGCAACAGAAGCACTTATGGATAAGGGGAGAAAACATTTTAAAAAACTATATGGAGCTCGTTATTGGTATGATGATGATAAAAAGTTAATAGTGACCAGCAAAGATTTTAAAATAGTAATGGTCTATGAGAATGAACGATGGAGCCATATACCCGGTGCCATAAAATTAAAACCTTACTTAAATTATTGGATTGAAGAAAAGATAATTGATTCCTTATTTAATGATTGATTTTCGCATAAAAACAAAATGCATAACGTTCTCTTAAAAAACAATATATGGATATAAAGGACTTCACTATATTTTTCTCAGTATTAATTTCCTTAAATATCCTTGCTTATATATTAAATATAGGGGTCAGTTACTTTTGGGATAAAGCCTATAATCATCAAACAATACTTACAAAAAAAGAGGTGCTATTTTCCTTGCTTACCCTTTTCTTAAATATTTTAATTGCTATTCCTGGTTATATATTATGGGTTAAAGGAATCATCGTTTTTTCTAACATGAATATAGTATTGACTTTTATACTTTTATTTTTAGTGATGGATTTTTTAATGTATGCACTCCATTGGGCATCCCATAACATTGGTTTTTTAAAGAAAATTCATTTAAAACACCATGAGCATACAGACCGTTTTAATTGTGTTAGCTTATACTATATGTCTCCATGGGAAGCTGTTTTCTTTGGTTTATTACTCACGGTCGTAGCACTATTATTTTCGTTAAATATCTATGGATTTATAGCTTTTCTAGTTTTCAATTGGTTTTACGGAGTAATTACACACTTAAATGGTCATCGGCAAAATGCTCATTTCTTAATTTTTACTACAAATTATTTTCATAAGAATCATCATCAATTATTTTATAAAAACTACGGATTTTATACCTTCTTGTGGGATAAGCTATTTAAAACAGAAAAGAAAAAAGGGTAATCACTTTAAAAAATGAGTTTAAAAATATCAGAATTAAAAACTTATAAAACGATAAACCGAAAGGCTAAAAGTGGCAAATATATTTCTATTGACTTTGAGTTTAAATACAACCCCAACGTTAAAAAATTTAACCTAAGAATCTTATCTAAGCTATTAGATTTTCTATTTTATTACGGCTTGTTTTTTTTAATTAGCGCCTATACAGACTTCAACATGCATCCTGTACTTCTGGCCCTACTTTGTCTTTTTTTAATTAATCCTATCTTAGAAACTTTAACTGGTCGCACCTTTGGCAAACTGCTACTTGGTTTTGAAGTTATTGATGATTATTGTAATAAACCTTCTGTTTTGAGATCTTTTGCTAAAAATAAGTTGCAATTTTTAAACCTTATAGTTTATGCTATTTCTGAAGGTACGGCATGGAGTGAAGATATTTATTATCATAATGAGAAAACATTAACGTATACGATATGGCGCAAAGAGAAAAAAACGATCCTTAAAATGATGCAAAATGAATAATTCTAACAAACAAAGTATCTATAGTAGTTAGCGCAATACGCTTATCATTAATATTGTGATGAACACTACTATTTTTTATACAATTAGCGTCGTTTCTTATAGTCTAATAATTTGAATAGCGATTTAAAACACTTATCAGCCTTATGAAAATAAAAATTACAGTTATTTCATTTTTATTGTTACTCTTTCTTTCTTTTAAAACGATTGAAAAAACTACAGCTACTTCAAACAGCATAAAAATTGAGTGGACTCAACATTTAGAAGGAGACTTTTCTTTTAATAAGGAATGGAATTATTTAGAAGGGATTTATAGAAACAGACACGGTCAATTGAGCTGTGATGGTTATTGTCCCGCAGAAATTGATGGAATGAAAGATAAAACTGGAAAAATATATAAAGATTCTTTACAGGCTTTTTATAAAATTATTGATACAACACATATATACCACTCCTTGCAATCCGAAACTAGAATGTATGAATATTCAGGAACAGATTACATCACATTTAAAAGACTACAAAATGGGGCTATAAAAGGAAAATCATTAGATAATGTTTCTACACACAGTACTTTAAAATTAGAATTACAAAATGATTTATGCGCTGCTACAGTACTATTCAATAGCATTAGAGATTTGGGAATACATAATTTCCATTTAAGGAGTGGGACGATAAAAATAGATAAACCCCTGTACGATAACGGGATCATAAAAGCCGAATTTGACTTTAAGTTTAAAAATACTTTAGAACCTAGCGAAGCGCTTTTTTGGAAAGGAAAGATCTATAGCAAGATCAATCCAGATTAAGAGAAGGAATACTCCAAATAGGGCTATAATTAATAGAAAGTCTTTATCTTAACAAAATAAAGTAGGATAAATACCTTATTTGGCTGCTTAATTTAATTTTCAATTATATCTAAAAAACCACCACCATGAAATATCTAATTTTCATCTTTTTATCCTGTTTTATTTTAAGTTGCTCTGAAAAGAAAAAAGATAAAAAAGCAAATATGACCCCAACAGTTGCCATTAAAAATAGTGATTTTCATACTTCATATGGTATATACTCCATTGAAGAAAAGGATAGTATTTCTACATTTAAAATAGAACAACTCGTCGCAAAATTATTGCCTACCTATAAATTAGCAGATTCTATTACTGCTCCCGTTAAAGAAAATAAATATACTATTACACAATTTTCAAATCCAAAAAACGAGTATCCTGCACCTAGTATGGACTACCTTCAACATTCTGCCCATAACCTCTCTGAGGAAGAAATGAACAGTCTTCAAAGTCCCAAAAAAGCAGTTTTAATTAATTTTTCAGGTACCCACGAAAATGTAATAGCAGATCAAATCCAGATTAATTCTATAATTGATAGCTTAATTCATTCATCTACTGCGATGGTAACGGATTACATAACCTATGAAACCTTCAATAGTACTTCATGGAAAAAGGATAGAGTTGCTAGTTTTACGGCAGAAACAAAAGATATTACAAGTCAGTTTACTATTCACTTATATAGAGATGGTGATGGTGATTTCTGCAGGGCCGTAACATTAGGTATGAGAAAATTCTGTTTGCCAGACATCTCTATTGAAAACATTAGTTGTCGTGACAGTAATTCTTATGCGAGTCTTATTAATTTGTTAGGACAAACGTTACTAGAACTGCCAAAAATAACTAAAGATTCTACAGTATTGCTAGACATTAATAACATTGCTAATGACAGTGTTAAAAGCAGATTACTAAATTCTCTTGAAGAAAATGCATTAAAAAAAGGAGTTTTACAGCTAAAATCTGTAGAACCTCAGGAAGGAGATGATTACAATACACAATTTCAGATTGTATTTAATACTAAAGGCTATTCTTCACCACAAGAAGAACAGCAAGAACTGATCAGCACAATCTTTGGTGCTACCGATGCTATTACGTTCATTGAGCATGAGGAGGATATTCTTTCTGCGAGTAATCGTGCAAAACAGAAACTGCCTGAATTTCAAAAGTTATTTAATAACGGACTTGAACCTGGTTATGCTATACTTTTAAAAGCACCGTTTAAGACTGATGAAGATGGGCAAGAATGGATGTGGATTGAAGTAACCAAATGGGAAGGTTCAACTATTTCAGGAATCCTTCAAAATGACCCTTTCCAAATCGCCGATTTAAAGGCTGGAGCTATTGTAAGCGCAAAACAAGAGGCTATTTTTGATTATATTTATTACCATCCGGATGGCACTAGCGAAGGAAATGAAACAGGAGAAATTATAAGTAAAAGGGCGCAATAAGCTGATTCCGAATTATTAGAAAACAACACTTAATAATTAAAAGAAAAGTCTATCAATTATAGCCTTAATAAAGAGGTGAAGACAAAAAATCAATATTTAGAAACCTTAAATGAATACGATCATTTAAGGTTTCTATTTTTAAATTTACAAATTTCTATAAAGCCTTTTGCATAGCTTTAAGAGCAATAAAATATAGGAATTGCTTATAAAGTAACGCTACTTTATCTAGCATTTTTTTGATAGGAGATTCTAGGTTTTCCTTGAACATGAACTACTATAAACCTTTCTTCATTTACATTCACGATAGTACGTACACTTAACCAACCATTGGGAAAATATACTTTCAGTATTTCTGATTGCTGTTGAAGTAATAAATCAAATTCTCCTGAAATCCAATTTATAAAGCATAAGTAATCTCAATAAGTAGGAATAATTTTCTCTTTTTTAAGGCAAAATAATGGTTCCTGACTTTTAAATAATACAGCCTCTTTTTTCAGCATACAAACCTGTGGTTCTAGTTTAATCAGCTTTGGAAAACTTAGTAATGCCATCTTACAAAAGCTTCCATAGCAGCGTAATGTGATAAGCCTAACTCATCATACAAATCTGCCGTTTCTTGATTTCTATCTTCTGCACGTTGCCAAAACTCTCTACTATCTGCACCTTGAAATACGACTCCATCTTTTTGAGATTGGTGTTTAAAAATACCTTTCCGTTTTTCTAAAACTTGGTCTGGCCCCATAGGAACTGCCATTTCTATTTCATCAATTCCCCATTCTTGCCAAGCACCTCTGTACAACCAAACCCAACAATCTTTCATAAACTTTTTAGGCTTCAAGCTTTTTACAGCTTCAAAAATAGCATCTAAACAGACTTTGTGGGTACCGTGTGGATCTGCTAAATCTCCTGCTGCAAATATTTGATGGGGTTTAATTTTCTCGATTAAATCTGATGTAATCTGTACATCTGCAATTCCGATTGGGTTCTTTTTAATAGCACCAGTCTCATAAAACGGCAATTCCATAAAATGGATTTGTTCATCAGGAATACCTATAAAGTGACAGGTAGCTCTAGCTTCTCCTTTTCTAATTAATCCTTTAATGTACCGAACCTCTTCAATATCTATTTCACTAGATTTTTTATTTTTTAGAAATGTAACCGCCTTTTTATAAATAGCGACAGCTTCTGCACTTTCTATCTTAAATTTTTCATTATAATCACATACAAAACTTGCAAAACGAAGCGCTTCATCATCGGCAACAGCTATATTTCCTGATGTTTGATATCCAATATGAACTTCATGCCCTTGTTCATGCAATCTTTTAAAGGTACCTCCCATACTAATGATATCGTCATCTGGGTGCGGGCTAAAAATTAATACTCGTTTTTTGGCAGGTTCAGCACGTTCAGGTCGTTTATCATCTTCGGCATTTGGTTTTCCTCCAGGCCAACCTGTAATCGTATTTTGTAACTTATTAAATATGGTTATATTGATATCATAAGCTGGACCAGAATCAGCTAGTAAATCACTCATTCCGTTTTCAATGTAATCAGCATCGGTCAACATCAAAATAGGTTTCTTCAAACGGATGGCAAGGCTCAAAACCGCTTTCTTAATCAGTTGATCTGTCCAAATAATTTTTTCTACGAGCCATGGGGTATTAATCCTTGTTAATTTAGACGCTGCTGCTTGATCTAAAATAAAAGTAGCATTATTGTGTTCTTGTAAAAATGATGCGGGTACACGACTTGTAACTTCACCTTCTGCTGACGCTTTTATGATGTTTGATTTACCTTCCCCCCAAGCCATAAGAATAACTCTTTTAGCTTCCATTATTTTTTTAACTCCTAATGTAATTGCTGTTCTAGGAGTATTTTCTAATCCAGAAAAATCGCCACTAGCTGCAACTCTAGTGATATGGTCTAAGGCTACCAAACGTGTCTTTGAGTTTTGTAGCGAGCCAGATTCATTAAACCCTATATGTCCATTACCTCCAATTCCTAAGATTTGTAAATCAAGACCTCCTAAGGCTTCAATTTTAGCTTCATATTGGTCACAATAATCGGCAATAGCAGCTTTTGTCAATAAACCATCTGGCACATGATAATTTTCTGGAAGAATATCAATATGATCAAAAAGTTGTTCCTTCATGAAACGGACATAACTATTCATAGAATCAGGTTCCATAGGGTAATATTCATCTAAATTGAATGCTATTACATTTTTAAAACTCAAATTCTCTTCCTTATGTAAACGCACCAGTTCTGCATACAAGCCTTTAGGAGAAGACCCTGTAGCTAAACCTAATATACACGGTTGTTTTTGTGCTTGTTTTACTTTTATTAAATCAGCAATTTCTTTAGCAACCTCTTTAGAAGCCTTTGTTGAATTTTCAAAAACTAAAGTGCCTATATTTTCAAATCTCTTTTCAAAACCTGTTGCTTTATCGATACTACTTTTTAACATAATGCTTATATATTACAGTTAAATTATTTTATTTTTTTTTGACGCTAACAGTCAGTATACTACTTCTTTTTTACGTATTATTTATGCCAATTTTTAATTCTGTGTCCCCATAGTGCATAAAAAAGGATATACGCATAACAAGGAATTAAAACCCAATAACTTTGTGTTGCTGCATTTGCTACAGCATCTGATTGATTCATTCCTTCTGCTACTAAATTTAACTTATTTGCGTCTACAATCCTACCATAAAGTGGCGGTATTATAGCACCACCCGAAATTGCCATAATTAATAAGGCAGAACCTGTTTTTGTAAATTTACCTAAGCCTTCTAAAGTTAGAGGCCATACCCTAAATAAAAGTATAACTACTAGAAAAAACCACTACTTTAGACCCTTTACCTACATACAGCGCTTCTTTATGCGCTAATACATATTCTACTCCATCAACAGTAACAATACCCTTGTTACCAATATTTATAATTCCTAACTCTCTTCTTTCTAAAAAATAGCTAGCTTTTAATACATCTATACTTTCTAACTTTAAGGGTGTAGTTACAGGTACTGCACTACCCACTATATATCTATCATAATGGCTATACACAAAATTGATAACATCTGGTGTCATCAAATCTTTAATCAAAAAATTATCTCTTAGTTTGTTCGTATCATAGCTTTTTACATCTTCAGGAGATGCTGCATAGCGCACTTCATAATTGGTCTTCATATGCTAAAAATTAATTTTATAGGTGATGTTTAATAATTGATAATTTTAGTACAGTACAATTTTATACTGATCCTTTTTAAGCTACAAAACACAAGTAAGCACTACTGTTTTATGGAAAAAATACACTAAAAATCAAAAGTACAACTGCCCTGTAGTACCCTTAAGGGGCTTACTGACCAATTAGGGGTGCTTTCTATTTTTTGCAAGGATAAAACTCTTTAAAAAAAGAGTACCTTGCATCTTATGGGATTATTTGATTTTAGAGATATCAGCAAAAGAAAGGGTAACCTTAGTAGTATTACGGTTACCTGTACTCCAGATCAAATTAATATAAATGAGGTAAATATTACTTTTCCTACCAACTATACAACGCTAAAAAAAATATTAGGAGAAGCCAGCCGTATTGAACCCATAAAGCAAACCAAAAACAACGTGTACCTCTGGGATGATCTTGGCATTTATTGCTCTAGTGCCGATCCAGAAAAAATGCTTATGTTATTATTAGTAGAAGATAATAGATATGGGCTCGGACATCAACCCTTAACTAATTTTACAGGAACTGTTCTTATCGATGGGGCACCTATTGAGCAGAATATTGGAAATGTAGACATGGATAGACCCTATATGATTCGTTCTATAATTAAAGAAGATAAACAAGTTGCTATTGCTCTAGGATGGAATCCTGGAGTTTAAAATTGCCGCTTTTTTATTCATAATTCACTAAAAAACGACTTTAATTTATAGAGCAAATCTTTAAACTTAGATGATAAAAGTCATCTTTGTTTGCATGTAATTATACAATCTTTGCACTTTAATATCTAAATTAGAGATGATGAGTAACCAAAGAACTACCTATGTATTTTTATTCTTTTTTGTTTTAATAACACTACAACTTACCGCGCAGACTTTTGATATAAGTGCCGATTTAAGGTCCCGCTTTGAATACCGCCATGGGTACAGCAACCTTTTTCTTGATGATGCAGACCCTGCTGCTTTTGTAAAGCAACGAACGCGATTAAATATGGGTTACGAAGCTGATAAATTGCAGTTATTTATAGCTGTACAAGATGTGAGTACTTGGGGTGATACCCGACAATTACTTGATGTAGACGGTAATGATTCTTTTTCATTATTCCAAGCTTGGGCACAATTACAAATCAATGAAAACTGGTCTACAAAATTAGGGAGACAAGTTATATCATATGACGACCAACGTATTTTTGGAGGTGTAGACTGGGCAATGCAAGGGCGTTTTCATGATGCTGCTATTCTTAAATATAAAAAAGACAATTTTATGTTTGATTTAGGAGGGGCCTTTAGTCAAGAGCAAGAAGCTATCGAAGGTAATGCCTATACGATTCAGGGGTTTTTCTCGTATAAAACAATGCAGTATGCATACCTAAAAAAATCATGGGAAAACACTAGCGCAAGTTTATTGTTTTTAAATGCAGGATTCCAAGATTTTACTGGCGATGCTAATAATATTGCAGATGGAGTTTCTTATAGACAAACCTTAGGTTCTTATTTTGAATTCCCTATAGAAAAATTTAATTTTGTTGGTAGTGCGTACTATCAATTTGGCAAAGCAAATGCCACAACAGACTTAGCAGGTTACCAAGTTTCCTTAGAAGGTACTTATGCCACCGATAAAGTAACTTATGGTTTAGGTATTGAATTACTTAGCGGTACGGATCAAGAGGGAGCATCTAAAAATAAATCTTTTTTCCCTTTATACGGTACAAATCACAAGTTTAATGGATTTATGGATTATTTCTATGTGGGGAATCATGCCAATAACGTAGGGCTTAATGATGTATATGCAAAAGCTGTAATTACCACTGGAGAAAAATCTAACTTGCTTATAAAGGGACATTATTTTAGTGCAAATGCAGATTTAACTGATGATGCAGCTAAATATTTGGGTACGGAAATAGATGTGGTGTACACACAAAAATTGATGCCTTTTGTTAAGTTGAACATAGGCTACTCGCAAATGTTTGCTTCAGAAAGTATGAGTATTGTAAAAGGTGGACGCCCTAATGATAATACAAATAATTGGGGTTGGGTACAACTTACTATTAACCCTACGCTGTTTAAAACAAATTTGAATAAAAACGAGTAAGAAGTAACAAACAGTAATTTATTCTAAAGGGTGTTGACACTTAAGGTCGCACCCTTTTTTTTATTTACGTAAACTATTACATTGTTGCTATTAGCCACTAACTATTTACTTTCCATTGGTAGGAATCATCTTCAAAAATTTCCTTACCAAAAACAGGCACCTCGGCTTTAATTTTTTCCACAACATACTCCAAGGCTTCAAAGACCACTTTTCGCCTTGGCGAAGAAACAAATACAAATAGGCATATTTCCCCCGTTTTTACAGCACCAAGACTATGATAAATATGCATACAGCTTAATTCAAATTTTTCAAAAGTAGCTTCCCGGACTTCATGGAATTTCTTATTTGCCATATCTTCATAAGCAGAATAATCTATGGCTGCAACTATTTTTCCGTCTATGGTATCTGCCCTCACCTGTCCTAGGAATATGTTATGAGCTCCTATTCCTGTTTTAGATTGATGTTTGGTAATGGACTGCGCTATAAATTCTGAAGATATAGGACCTTGACTAAAAACGTTTTTATAGGGTGATGACATATATTATAATTGATTTAATTCTTTCATTTGTTGGTCTAAAAATTCCCAACAGTTTTTATTAATAGTTTCAAAAGCTGCTATAAGTTTATTCCCATACGGAGTAATAACGGTACCGCCGCCTTTTGTACCTCCTACAGTTTTGGTAACTACAGCTTCATTGGCAGATTTGTTTACGGCATCTACAAGGGTCCATGCTTTCTTATAAGACATTCCAATAGATTTTGCTGCTTTCGCTAAGGAACCCTCTACTTCAATTGCTTTAAGAAGCTTTATTCTTCCTTCCCCAACAAGAACATTATCTCCTACTTCAATCCAAACCCTACTTTTAATTTTAAAATTACTCATTTGTATGGCTTTATTTTATGGGTAAGAGAATTGTTTTAACCCGTTCTCCTTTTTTTATTTTAGGAGTATGTTCAGGGATAAACACCAATGCATTAGCGGCACCAAAACTACCTGCGAATGCAGAACTTTGTCCTTCTAAAATTTGTACACCATCTTCTTCTATTTGTGCCTTTAAAAATTGAGCCCGATCTCCTTTAACATCATAATCTGAGGTTATAGGCATAAAGATACTTAGTAATTGGGTGTTGGTAGCACCTTCTCCCTTTTTTAAAAGTGGATACACATAAATATAAAAACAACTTAATGCCGCTGCTGGATTCCCAGGGAGTCCGAATATGGATACCGAACCCATTTTTCCAAAGAATAAAGGTTTTCCTGGTTTTTGCTTTACTTTATAAAAAATTTCTTTTACCCCAATAGCTTTCAATGCTTTTCCAACAAAATCATAATCTCCTACAGATACTCCACCGGTAACCAACACGATATCATGTACTTGAATAGCCTCTTTTAAAGTAGTTTTTGTTTGGTCATAATCATCTGCAACCGTAATGATTGAAGTTTTTAAATACCCCAATTCCTGCAATACAGCAGAAAGCATTGTACCATTTGATTCATAAATTTCTCCATACTCCAAAGGGGTACCTGCCGCTTTCAGTTCATTTCCGGTAACGACAATAGCAATAGATGGTTTAGCATAAACGCTAACCTTTGTAATGCCTATACTAGCCAAAAAACCAATATGCGCGCCTTTTATCTTAGTGCCTTTCGCTAAGGCCATTGCTCCTCTTTTAATTTGGGAGCCTTTTGGTCTTATATTCATCTCTACAACTAAAGGCATTTGCACCGTCATTTTGTGTCCTTGAATGGCTACTTTCTCTTGCATTATTACTGCATTTGCAGTGGTAGGTACTGGAGCTCCCGTAAATATTCTAACGGCTTCTCCTTCTTTTAATATTGGATTAGCATTATCTCCCGCCTTTATTTCCGCAACAACAGTATATGTTATAGCGCTACTAATGCTAAAAGCATAGCCATCCATTGCTGCCTGTCTAAAAGGAGGCATATCAATTTCTGAAATAACATTTATGGCAAGAACATAATCTAAAGCATTACAAAGATCCATTTCTACTATCACCGAAGTCACTGAGCTATATTTTAAAACTAATGCTTGCGCTGCTTGTATGCTTATCAAAGTCGAATTCTTCTCCATTTAACTAATTTTAAGAACCTATATAACCGTTATTTCCGCTCAAATATAGCGCTCATATTTTAATACTACCTATGATAATTATCATCTTTTTATTACGATTGTTTACGGATTTTTGCTAAAATGTTAGGGATTTGTTAAAAAAAATGAGTCTCACACACAACATAAATGATTTTGTATGCCTATTAAAAGTTATCTAGCTCATCCGATGAAGGGAAAGAAAGAAGAATTACTGATTACTTTAAAAAGTTTTGATCAGTGTGAAGTAATCCCTGCTGAGAATCAAGATATTCTAGCCTTGGTCACCGATACGGAAAACGAAAAGGAAGACGAAATTTTAAAGGAAAAAATTGAAGCTCTAAGTAGCCTTAAATTATTGGCTTTAGTTTCAGGTTTTAACACCCCACAATAAATATAGCTATGTACGATTCTGTAACAAATAGAAGGAGTTTTATAAAAAAAATGGCAATGTTGTCTGCTATTACAGCTGCTGCATCCATGTTTCCTGGTATTATATTCGCCAGTGAACAAGAAAAAGGAATTCCTGAAAATGCCAATTTAGATTGGAAAAAAGGACCTTGTAGATTCTGCGGTGTAGGTTGCGGTATTCTTGTAGGTACTGAAAACGGAAAAGCTATAGCCGTTAAAGGGGATCCAAATTCTTCTGTAAATAAAGGCTTATTATGTGTTAAGGGATACCATCAAATTATGTGTATTCAATCTAAGGATAGACTCACACACGCGTTAGTAAAGAAAAATGGAAAATATGTTCAAACACCAATAAGTGAAGCTTTAGACCTTGTTGCTTCTAAAATGAAAGAAACTATTGCCCAGCACGGTAAAGATGCTGTTGCCATGTATACATCAGGCCAGTCTACCATTCCAGAAGGGTATATTGCTTCTAAATTCATGAAAGGAGCTATTGGTACTAATAACCTAGATTGTAATGCAAGATTATGCATGGCAAGCGCGGTTACTGGGTTCTTAACTTCTTTCGGAGCAGATGAACCTATGGGTTGTTATGAAGATATAGATCACGCAGATTATTTTATCACTTGGGGAAATAATATGGCAGAAATGCATCCTGTATTATTCTCCAGAATGTTAGAACAAAAATCAAGACGTGGTGCTAAAATTATTGATTTTGCAACACGAACAACACGATCAAGTACCGCTTCGGACAGGTCTATTTTATTTGAACCTCAAACAGATCTAGCTGTTGCAAATGCCATTTGTTATGAAATTATAAAAAACGGATGGGTAAACAAATCTTTTGTAGAGAAACACTGTAGCTTTAGTAAAGGGCTTACAAACATTGGATACGGTTTAGAAGACAATTTTACATTTACCGATAAACCTGAAAAAATAGACTTTGAAGCGTATAAAGAATTTCTAAAAGATTATAGTCCAGAGAAGGTTTCTAAATATTCTAAAGTATCTGTAAAAGATATTAAGTACTTGGCTTCTATTTATGGAGATCCAAATAAAAAAGTAGTGTCTTACTGGTGCATGGGAATGAACCAACATACTCGAGGAACATGGATTAACAACCTCGTTTACAATATTCATTTACTCACCGGTAAAATTTCACAACCAGGAAACGGACCTTTTTCATTAACAGGGCAGCCATCTGCTTGTGGCACTGCTCGTGAAGTAGGAACTTTTACTCATAAATTACCACATGGTGTAGTGACCAATAAGAAGGATAGAGAAATGGCAGCTAAAATATGGAAAGTTCCTGTGGAACGTATTCCATCGAAACCCACCTATCATGCTACCGAAATGTTTAGAGCAGTAGATCGTGGCGATATAAATTTTATATGGATACAGGCTACAAATCCATTAGTCTCGCTACCTAAAACCGGCCGGTACCGTCCTGCAATGGAAAAAAAATCATGCTTCGTGGTTGTTTCAGACGTTTTTCCTACCCCTACTTCAGACGTAGCAGATGTTATTCTTCCTGCTTCATGGCATATTGAAAAAGGCGGACTCTATGGTAACTCTGAGCGTAGAACACAGTATTGGCAGAAAATGATAGAAGGGCCTGGAGATACAACACCAGATACTTGGATGTTTATTGAAGTAGCGAAACGAATGGGGTTTGCAGACCTATTCCCATATAGCAAAGAAAATCACGTAGAAGAAATATATAATGAATACAGACAATTCCACGAGGGTGCAAAACACGGAATGGCACCACTTGAAGTCTTAAAGAAAGAGTCTGGTGCTATTTGGCCATATGTAGATGGTAAGTCTACTCAATGGCGTTACAATGCTAAATATGATCCTGCATGTTCTAATGGTGAAGACTTTCATTTTTATGGCAAACCAGATGGTAAAGCAGTAATATGGCAACGTCCTTTTGAAGAAGCTCCGGAAAAACCAGATCAAGAATACCCATTCTGGTTAAACACTGGCCGTGTTGTAGAGCATTGGCACACAGGATCTATGACTAGACGAATTCCTGTATTACATCAAGCTATGCCAAATGCGTATGTAGAGTTCCATCCAGACGATGCAAAATCTCTTGGCGTACGAAATGGAGAAAATATTAAAGTTACTTCTCGTCGAGGTTCTTGTGTACTACCAGCCTCTATTAACGAAAGAGGTCTCCCCACAAAAGGGCAAGTATTTGTTCCTTTCTTTGATGAAAATATGCTTATTAACGATGTAACCTTGGATGCCTTCTGCCCTATCTCTAAAGAACCTGATTATAAAAAATGTGCAGTTAAAGTTGAAAGAGTATAGACTATGAAAAAGAGACTCGGGATCATATCATTTTTTGTAGTAATTTTCATAGCATTCATTGTTATTTGGAACTACAGCTACCAACAGGGGCTGGAAGAAGCCTATATGCCGGTTATTGAAACGCCTACAGGAAACTTTATCCCTTCAGAAAGTGGCGCTTTCAGACGATTTGATGATGCAGGTTTAGACTATTTAAATATGCCTGTTGATGAAAATCACCAACGGTCTCTGGATACTTATTATGATAATAGAGCCTATCCGGGAGCACCACCGAGTATTCCACACCCCGTAGCAAAAGAACGTAGTTTTGGAGGTAATACGTGTATCCAATGTCATAAGAATGGTGGCTTTGTAGAAAAATTTGATGCCTATGCGCCTATTACTCCACATCCAGAAATGGTAAACTGTCGTCAATGCCATGTTACTAAAAATACAGCTACTACGTTTAAAGGGTTTTCCTTTTCAAAACCAGAACCACCAAAAGTGGGCGTAGGTGCAAACAATGCTTTATTAGGGAGTCCGCCAATGATACCACACCAACTTCAAATGCGAGAAAATTGTATTTCTTGTCATGGAGGACCAAGTGCTCCTAAAGAAATAAGGGTGTCTCATCCAGAACGGATAAACTGCAGACAATGCCATTTACCAAAAAATAATATTCAGCCAAATGTTGATACCAGTACATTTCTGAGACAATTCGATCAACTAAATGAAAAATAGAACGCTCATATATTACGTAGTAGTACTTCTAGGAGTATCCTTATTCTCTTGTAAAGAAGAAGGAGAATATCATTCTATATCTGACAAAATAGAAGGAGAAAGTAAACCGTATCACGGTCCCCTTTCTTCTGAAGAACTATTAGCAGGTACAGCGTTAATTAAAATTACTGAAGGAGAGTTTACCTTCCTAATTCCGGAACGAAAAGGACAGATAAAATCTTTTGCCTGCATAGAATGTCACAGCAAACCTGTTTCACAAATGATGGGCGCAGATGCAAAAAAAGCGCACTGGGATATTAAGTTAAACCATGCGAATAGTGATGCTATGAACTGTGCAACCTGCCATAATGGAGCCGATATGAATAACTTAAATACCCTTACAGGTAAAAATATAGATTTCAATCTAAGCTACAAACTCTGTGCACAATGTCACTCAAGCCAATTTGAGGACTGGAAAGGTGGTGCACATGGTAAAAAAGTAGCCGGCTGGGCTCCTCCAAGAGCATCAAATACGTGTGTTAATTGTCACAATCCACACCGTCCTAGTTTTGAAAAAAGATGGCCTGTACAATTTAATACACAAACGGCTATAGAACGCAAAGAAGGTTTAGATCACTAAAAATAAAGGTATGAGCGATAATAAAAAATGGTACTCTCTAGACCTAGGTCTAAACAATAAAAAAGAAGCTTCGGGTTCTTGTGGTTGCGGTAAATCTGAAGGAAGCTGTAGTAGCACTCCTAAGGAACAAGTAGAAGAAGAATTAAGTGCTGATGAATTTTACGAAGCAGCAATCAATGCATCTATAGGCGAAGAAAGACACAAAGATGGCTTTGACCAGGTCTTTGATGTAAAAATGGATAGAAGAAGCGCTTTTAGAAAATTAACAGCTAGTCTTCTTATTGGTGCAGGAGCCGTAAGTACTTCGTGCAGTGTAACTACAGGAGATGATAGTAAAGAAAAAGCTCAAATTGATTGGGAAGAACAGTTTAAAGGAAACTATAAACTAATGACCGATGATGAGAAAAAAGGGACTATAGACAGACTTATGCGTTCTTATGAATTAAGAACCGATAAACGTATAAATATGACCGCAGAAAATGCGGCAGAAGATGTGCTCTTTGGGTATGCATTCAACATCTCAAAATGCCAAGGGTATATGAATTGCGTAAGTGCCTGTGTAGAAGAGAATAACCAAGATAGAAACTCCGAAATGCAATACATCCGAATTCACGAAATGAAAGACGGAGAAGGCTTTAAGTTTGACAAAGCAGATGACAATTATTACCATGAAGTGCCTGCAGAAGGTCACTTTTATATGGGTACACAATGTTTTCATTGTGATAACCCACCTTGTGTAGAGGTGTGCCCAGTACAAGCCACTTGGAAAGAAGAAGATGGTCTTGTCGTTATTGATTATGACTGGTGTGTTGGTTGTCGCTATTGTATGGCCGCTTGCCCATATGATGGTAGAAGATTTAATTGGAGTAAACCTGAAGTACCCGAAAAAGAAGTAAACAAAAACCAACATTACTTAGGAAACAGAATGCGTAAAAAAGGGGTCATGGAAAAATGTACTTTCTGTGTGCAACGTACCCGGAAAGGAAAAAACCCAGCCTGTGTAGAAGCTTGTCCAACTGGAGCTAGAATTTTTGGAAACCTATTAGACCCAAACAGCACCATACGATGGGTACTAGAAAATAAAAAAGTGTTTAGACTAAAAGAAGATTTAGGTACAGAACCTAAGTTCTGGTACTTTATGGACTAACTAAAAACACTGTTTTAATAAAAAAAGACCTATAAATCGCAACGCTTAGAATCGTAGTTAATTCTTGGCTAATTGATTTAAAACAATATACAATGGGAACATTTAAAGTATTTAAAAGCTTAGTAATCGATAGTTTAGATACGATTACCAAAGGATCTAAAAAGTATCATCTTTGGATGGGATTCTTAACACTCGTGATGCTCATAGGTATGTATTGCTATTCCATTCAATTAGAGGAGGGACTTAGTGCTACAGGTATGTCTGACCGGGTTAGTTGGGGGCTCTATATCTCTAACTTTACTTTTTTGGTGGGGGTTGCCGCAGCTGCCGTCATGTTAGTGATGCCAACCTATGTCTTAAAAGATATCGATTTTAAACAAGCGGTATTAATTGGAGAAGGACTTGCCGTGGCCGCTTTAATCATGTGTTTAGCCTTTGTTGTTGCAGATATGGGTGGACCTTCTGTTTTATGGCATATGATTCCCGGAATAGGTGTTTTTAACTTTCCCAACTCCATGCTAACTTGGGATGTTATTGTTTTAAATGGTTATCTTTTTATAAATATCAGCATTCCATTTTATATCCTTTTTAAACATTATCAAAACAAGGAAGCTAAGAAAAGTGTATATGTACCAGGCGCTGTTCTATCCGTATTTTGGGCTGTAGGTATACACTTAGTGACTGCTTTTTTATATCAAGGATTACAAGCACGCCCTTTTTGGAATAATGCACTCTTAGGTCCTCGCTTCCTGGCATCTGCTTTTGCAGCAGGACCTGCACTTATCATTTTAGTTTTAGCCATCATTCGTTCCTTTACAGCATTCAAAATAGAAGATAAAACAATCAAAAAAATTGCGATGATTGTAACCGTGGCTGCTCAAATAAATTTGATTATGCTTGTTTCTGAGTTATTTAAAGAGTTTTATGCACCCACACATCATAGCGAAAGTGCCTATTACCTATTCTTTGGTTTACACGGTAAAACGGCATTATTGCCTTGGATATGGACGGCTATTCCTATAAATGTACTTGCCACCATAATGCTTACGTTCAATAAACTTAGAAACAATCTTAAAATATTATACCTCTGTTGTGGAATGCTATTTGTCGCCATATGGATCGAAAAAGGTTTTGGGTTAATTGTTCCTGGCTTTATTCCTGGACCCTACGGTAAAATAGTAGAATACCTGCCTTCTGGAATAGAAATAGGCGTAACTATTGGTATCTGGGCAATGGGAGCCTTTGTATTTACTATCCTTGCTAAAACGGCGATTGGGATTGAATTGGGAGAGTTAAGGTTTAAGGACAAAAACTCCACAACCTCCTAATCTATGATGTCTCTAAACGAGTCAGTACACACCAAACTATATTAATCAAATACATCCAAATTCATATAGGGGTATTAAATGCAGTGTTCATAGCGTATTTATAATACTTAACACAGAAAGGTAGATCTCCCTAATTTTTTATTAAAACACAATGCTATTGGGTTAATCTAACATGGAGTAAAGCACATATCTTTAATTAAAAAAGTAGATATTTGTCGCTTCAAATGAAAAAGAAACAAAAACGAATTCTAAAGCGAATACTTAGAGTTTTTGCTGTACTCCTGCTATTTTTTATATGTAGTATACTATTTATAAGAAGTCCGTGGGGGCAAGATATCATCGTTACCAAGGTCGTAAATTACGCAGCAGAGAAAACCAATACGAAAATAGGTATAGACCGACTTTTCGTAACCTTTTCTGGAAATATCTTTTTAGAAGGACTTTACTTAGAGGACACAAAAGGAGATACCTTAATTTACTCCAAAACTTTAGAGGCTAACCTTCCTTTAGCTCCTATCATTTTTGGAAATGGCATAACGTTAAAATCTTTAGAATGGCAAGGTGTAAAAGCAAACATTAGCAGAAAAGAGGGGGTTGAAGAATTCAATTTTGATTTTTTAATTCAAGCATTTGCCACACAAGATACCGTTAAGACTGTTCAAGAAAGTAAACCCTTAGACCTTACTATTGGTTCCATTTCTCTTTCTGAATTTGATATTAAATACAATGATGGTTTTTTAGGTTTAGAAAGTGATATCCGACTAGGAAAACTTTACTTAGCGTTAGAAGAATTTGATTTAGAAAACATGGATTTTGATGTTGATAATTTCGAATTAAATAATACAACTATTACCTACAAACAGACTAAAGAATTTCCTGTAACAGAAGAAACAACAGACACTCAACTTCCACATGTATCCATAAGGAAATTTAAGCTTGAGCATGTAACTACGAGATATAATTCTATTCCAGACCAGATAGTCGCTAAGGCTGAAATTGGTGATTTTGAATTGAGTTTAGAAAAGCTAGATTTAGAAAGTAATATATTTGATGTCAATTACTTATCGTTAAACAATTCAACAATTTATTTAAAACAAGAAGAGCTTCAATTAAGTAGCGAAAATACAGACCAACTTGTAAATAAAACCACTAATTTTGAATGGCCTGAATATATGGTTCGGGTAAATGAAATTGATTTTGAAAAGAATAATATCACCTATATTTCTGGAAAACAAAAACCCCTTGCAGGAACATTTAATCCTGCTGCATTAGCTATTTCTAACCTACGCCTAAAAGCTAATGATCTATTTTATGATAATGGTAAAACGAAGCTATCCTTAGAAGCTTTTTCATTTTATGAAAAGAGTGGTTTTCAATTAAAAGATTTAAGTTTTGATGCAAAATTATATGATACTGCTGCAGTCATTTCTAAATTAAAGCTACAAACAAATTATAGTACAATATTTGGTGCTGCAGCACTTAAATTTACTTCTATTGAAGATCTGATAGCTGCTCCAGAAAAGGCTAGTTTAAACCTTACGCTTCCCAAAATTACGTTAGATCTTAAAGATGCTTTTATCTTTCAACCAGCGTTAACCCATAACGAATACTTGAAAAAAATAGCGCTCAAACCTTTTACAGGAAACATAAATGCATCAGGTACTTTAAAAGAAATAGACCTCTCTAATATAAAACTAAACTGGGGAGAAAACACACAACTTGTTGCAAAAGGAAAGCTTTACGATAGTATGCAGCCCGATATATTATCTTTCGATTTTAATACCATTCAAGCCTCCACTAATAGAAAAGATATCCTTGCTTTTGTTTCCGAAAGCGATTTAGGAATCTCTATCCCTAACACCATAAAACTAAATGCTGTAGTTAGCGGAAGTCCTGATAATCTCAAAGGAAATTTAGAGCTAAAGATACCGGAAGGCACTGCTACAGTTACTGGAAAGTATAGTACGAAAGACCAAATAGCATTTGAAGGAAAATTAAAAGTAGACAGCCTCCGTTTAGATAAACTCCTTAAAAATGAACAGCTGGGTGCACTTTCAATGACCATGAATCTTTCGGGTAATGGAAATAGCATCAACAGTTTAAATGCCTATCTAGAGACTGATTTTACACAATTAGAATTTAATACTTATGATTTCTCAAACCTTAAGCTCGATGGCAAAATTGTAAATGGGAATGGAGATCTCAACCTGAATTTCAAGGATGAAAATTTAAATCTTCAAGCAAATACTAAATTAAAATTAGACAGTATTGCCTCTGTTGTAAAACTAAATTTAAATATTATAGGAGCTGATTTGTATGCATTAGGTATCACCAATGAAAATATTAAAATGGCAACTGAGATAAATTCAGAATTTAAAGGCTCTATAGAAGCTTTTAAACTAAACACCACCATTAATGAGACCATTGCTGTATTTAATGATGAACCTTACAGAATGGGAGATTTATTGGTAAAGACTCAAATTGATTCTTTAACGACTAATGTAGTAGTTACCAGTAATTTTTTTAACGGAAGTATAAAAGCGAACAGTTCAATCGAGAAGGTAAGTTCTGCTTTAAACGAACAGATTACTAGTTACTTTTCTGATAGTTTGGCTGTAAAAACAAAGCTAAACCCTATAGTTTTAAGCATGGATTTTAAACTTAGCCCTACTCCTATTCTTACCGATGTTTTTTTTAGGGATATTGAAAAATTAGATACTATCTCCATAAAGGCTAATTTTAATGCTGTTACTAAAAAGCTATATGCATCACTGCTGGTTCCTTCTGCTGTTTACAGTGGGAGTTCAATAGACAGCTTAAATGTTTTGATACATGGAGATGCTAAAGATTTAAATTTTACGGCTGGTTTTAACGAACTATCATCAGACCCTATATTTATAAAGAAAACAATATTTAAAGGTGAATTAAAAAACAGTGCTATGCAATTGGATTTCACCTCCTATGATGAAGACCAAAAGCTATTGCATATTGGTTCAGAAGTCTCTCTTTCAAAAGATATTACGACATTTAGAATTCTTCCTTCAGAATTAATTTTCAATAAAAAACAATGGACAATTCCAGAAGATAACAGCATTAAATTTAGTGAAAACAGATTAGAATTTAACCATGTAAAGCTCACAAGAAACTCACAAGAGCTCCGTATTTCCAATGCTATAAAAGGCACTCAAAAAGAGCACATAGGTATTGTATTTAGCGATTTTAAGCTTCAAACTTTTCTAAGTTATCTAAACCCAGATGAAGCTTTGGCCTCTGGCCTTGTTGAGGGTAGTCTAATTATTGAAGAACCCTTTGGCGCTACAGGTATTATTGCTGATTTTAAAATCAATCAGCTAAAAGCTCTTCAAAGCCCATTAGGAAATCTAGTTTTAAAAGCTAACGCTACTGGCAATGCTCAATATAATTTTGATATGGCTTTAAAAGATGGAGGTATCGATTTTAATTTAATAGGAGATTATACCGCAGCTAAAACTGGGGCAAATCTTAATTTAAATTTAGACTTGAATAGGTTAGATTTAAAAGTGATCGAAGCTTTTTCTGAAGGTGCTTTCACCAACACATCTGGTGCTATTTCTGGAAACGTAAAAGTTAATGGAACAACAACAAACCCGATATACACCGGAGATTTTTCTTTTAATAAAGCAGAATTTAAAGTGGCACAATTAAATGCACTATTTAAAATAAACAACGAAAAGCTCAAGGTAAACAACGAAGGTATTTATTTTAACAATTTTGCGATACAAGACAGCAATAGCAATTCATTTGCCATAAATGGTGCTATAAAAACTTCAGAACTTACGAATCCTGTATTCGATTTACAGTTAAAAGCGGATACTTTTCAAGTAATGAATTCCACAAAAGAAGATAATGACCTCTTTTACGGAAAGGCTTTTATGAATGCTGATATTACCGTAAAAGGAGACTTAAATCTACCTGTCGTGTCTGGAGTATTTAAAGTCGATAAAGGCACAGACATAACATACATAGTTCCGGAATCACAATTGGACATTGAAGAAAGAGATGGTGTTGTAATTTTTGTAAATCAAGAAAACCCTGATGCCATACTAACCAGAAAAGATGAAGAAGAACCCTCTTCTATATTAAAAGGATACAAAGTAAATACCATAATTGAAATTGATAACGATGCTGTTTTCAATGTTATCATTGATAAAAAAACAGGCGATAATCTTCAGATTTCTGGAGAAGCCAATTTAAATTTTGGCATGAACACTACAGGTGCCATGAGTTTATCTGGTAGGTATGAATTAAAGAGTGGGCATTATGAAACAATCTTGTACAATGTCGTAAAACGAAAATTTACTATTAAACGTGGAAGTACAATTACATGGACAGGCAGTCCAACGGATGCTAATCTCGATATCACTGCAATATACAATGTTGAGGCATCAGCCAGTCCCTTAATGGCAAGCCTTACCTCTAGTGAAGATTCTAGCATTTCAAGCAAATACCAACAAGTACTTTCGTTTCTGGTATATTTAAATGTTGATGGAGAAATTTTAACCCCAGAGATTTCTTTTGAATTAGACATGCCAGAAGAAGAGCAAAGTTCCCTCAGTGGCGCTGTTTATGAACAAGTGCAACAACTAAATGACCAAGAGTCAGAATTGAACAAACAGGTATTCTCATTACTAACATTAAATCGTTTTTTCCCTAGTTCAGGTAGTGATGGTAGTAGTGGTGGTACTGCAACAATCGCTAGAAATAATGTAAGCAAAGTACTTTCTGATCAGTTAAATACATTTTCAGATAAGCTATTGGGTAAGTCTGGTTTTGAATTAGGTTTTGACTTCGATAGCTATACAGATTATGAAGGTGATAGTCCAGAAGATAGAACGCAATTAAACATCAATGCTCAGAAAAAACTATTCAATGATCGGTTAATTGTTAGTGCAGGTAGCACAGTAGATGTTGAAGGTAGTGCGCAAACAAATGAAGAGGAAACCCCTATAATTGGCAATGTAAGCCTTGAATATTTATTATCAGAAGATGGTAGGTACCGTTTAAAAGGCTTTCGTAAAAATGAATATGAAAACGTAATTGATGGACAGCTAATTATCACGGGCGTAGCATTAATTTTCAATAGAGAGTTTAATAGTTTTAGCGAATTATTCAATCCTATTAAGAAAGAGGAAAAAGATAAAAAGGACCGTAAAGAAAAGGACAAAGTAGACAACTAGTTTTAACAAGATTAAAATCATAACATACAACTCATAGAAATTGAAAAATCATTTTAAATACAGCTATATTATTGGTCTTGCAATTGTACTCATTTGTTACTCTTGCGGTGTTTCTAAATATTTACCAGAGGGAGAGGTGCTATATACAGGCTCAGAAATAAACCTGCAAGCGCAAGAAGATACGTTGAATACTAAAAAAATAAAAGAAGAGTTATTAACGCTATTGCCAACTTCACCTAATTCTAAATTTTTAGGAATGAGATTGGGTCTTTACTATCATTTTAAGGCACAAAAAGATAAGCCTGGTTTTATAAACAAATGGTTGAACAAAAAAATTGGAGAAGAACCTGTTTATTTATCCGACGTAAATACCCAACGCGTAGAAGAGCTAATGCGCAACCGTTTAGATAATAGAGGCTTTTTTTACAATAAGGTAAGTTCAGAAATAAAAACAACACCCAAGTATGGAAGTGTTACGTATTCCGCAAATTTACCCCAACCGTATCGCTTAGAAAACTTTAATATTCAGAAGGACTCGCTTCCAATTTATAAGGAGATAGAAAAAATACTTACAGATACCCCAATTAAAGCAGGTACTAGGTTTGATTTAGCGGTGTTAAAATATGAACGAGAACGTATAGATCATCAATTAAAACAACGTGGATATTACAATTTTAATTCAGATTTTTTAATTTTTGAAGCGGATACAAACCACTATAAAACTCCAAAATTTGATCTTCTCCTACGTCTAAAGAAAAATACCCCACAAAAATCTATCATTCCTTACACTATTGATTCTATTACTGTTTACCCTAAATATTCTATTGAAGACACCTCTACGATAAAGGAGACAACCGTTGTGAATGGTATAAAATTTATTCAAGAAAATGAGTTTTTTAAAACAAAGCGCCTTAAACCTTATATTCTATTTGAAAAAGGGCAAAAATACAACGCA
The DNA here is from genome assembly GCF_000186265.1 of Cellulophaga algicola DSM 14237. Taxonomy (NCBI): domain Bacteria; kingdom Pseudomonadati; phylum Bacteroidota; class Flavobacteriia; order Flavobacteriales; family Flavobacteriaceae; genus Paracellulophaga; species Paracellulophaga algicola. The sequence goes on along the minus strand of NC_014934.1, from coordinate 4,044,261 downwards.
AATACAGCAAAACTTACCAGTAACAGGCTATCATCCATAGGAAGTTATAAATATGTAAACATTCAATTTAAAGAAAAGGATACCACTGCAAATACAGATGACGCCGGATCATTAGATATGGATATTTATCTATCGCCATTAACAAAAAGGTCTGCACGGATTGAGCTTCAAGCTTTAACAAAATCAAATGGATTTACAGGTCCAGGATTAGCTATATCGCATAGCAATAGAAATGTTTTTAAAGGCGGTGAGACCTTAAGTATCACAGGAAATTTCTCTTACGAAATGCAACTTACAGGAAGTGATAACAACAGTAGTATTGGTGGTGGTTTAACTGCAGATTTAATCATACCAAGATTGGTGCCCTTTTCCCCTAGCCTATTTAAAGATAATGTTCCGAAAACAAAAATTAGCCTTGGTGTAGAGTTTTTAAGCCGAACAGATTTGTACACCTTAACATCGTTCACAAGTTCCTTTGGTTATTTATGGAATGAAAACAAATACGTTTATCACGAGTTAACACCCATAAGCATTAACTATGTAAATTTAGCCAATACCACAGAGGAGTTTGAAGAAATTTTGGATGAAAATCCTTATTTAGAAAATAGTTTTGAGCAACAATTTATTGCAGGTCTCAATTACAAATTCACGTATAATGAATTAGCCAATGAAGAAAAAACAAATCCAATATTTTTAGAAACTAATTTTGACATTGCAGGAAATACGTTAAACCTTTTAAGTGGAGGAAAAGAAACTGCTTTTGGACTAGATTATGCTCAATATGCAAAAATGGATGTTGATGTTCGCTATTACCATCGTTGGGAAAATGAAAACACGTTTATAGCTAGAGCTTATGCCGGAATTGGAGTACCTTACGGAAATTCCACTACACTACCCTACGCGAAGCAGTTTTTCTCAGGAGGTGCATATAGTGTTAGAGCATTTCAAATTCGTTCACTAGGTCCTGGAACATTCTATTCTGAAGATGATGATACTACCTCTTACTATGACCAGTCTGGTAATTTAAAGTTTGAAGCCAATCTTGAATACAGATTTCCTATTTTTTCTTATGTAAAAGGTGCCATTTTTGCTGATGCTGGAAACGTTTGGTTAACCTATGATGTAGAAACATCAGATGATGATAGCGAAGATGATATAGCCTTTATAGAAGAACTAAATAGCAAAGGGAAATTTAGCAATAACTGGATCAAAGAATTAGGTGTAGGCGTGGGGTTTGGATTAAGAGTAGATATCCAAAGTTTTGTTATTCGATTAGATTTAGCTTCTCCAATACGCGTGCCATATTATGAGGAAGGAGAACGAAGCAGGATTCCTTTTTTTGATGGTGGAGACAATAACTTAATGTTTAATTTTGCTATCGGATATCCTTTTTAAAATTACGAGTACATAAACCTAATTTATTTTAGAAATTAAAAATAAAGAAACTATGCAATCCTTAACTGTTTTTAAATTTGATGAAAATTCTGATATTTCTACGTGGTCTGTCATAGATGATGTTGTAATGGGAGGGAAATCTTCAGGTAAATTTTATCAAAATAAAGAAGGTAAAGGTATTTTTGATGGTCATGTTTCATTAGAGGATAATGGCGGTTTTTCATCTTTAAGATATCAATTTGAGGCCCTTGACACTTCTTCATATTCAAAAATTACAATAACAATTAAAGGCGATGGAAAAAGCTATAAGTTGAGATTTAAAACTAAACAATCTGATAGTCATTCGTATATAACTCATTTTAACACCTCAAAAAAATGGGAAACCCTATCCTTTTCTTTAGCTGAGATGACACCAATTTTTAGAGGTCGTAAATTAGACCTTCCTAATTATAAAGACAACACTATAGAAGAAATTGCTTTTATAATTGGCAATAAAAAAGAAGAAGATTTTATGTTAGAATTAGGTGCTATAATTTTGGAATAGCGTATCGCTACACTGCAAAACTTAGATAGTAATATAAATTAAGTAGAAATAAAAGTGTCCATAATACGGTTCTCACCCAGTTTTTATGCACTAAAGAAACAAGCAGTTCACTAGAGATTTTTCCATTTGATATTTTTGTATGAATAGGTACAAATTGAAAAAAAGTAGCGCACCAAAGAGCAACAATAAGTAATAGACGTAAAATAGTATATAAATTAGCTACAGATACCACTTCGTAAATAGACAGAATAAGCTGAAGCACTATTAATGGAACAACGATAAAACTAAAGCGCGCGGTATATTTATTATGCCAAACGATAAGATTTTCCGCACTGTAATAACTAAAACTTGGATACACAATACATTGTATCATCCAAATTAAAACAACCAATCCAAAATCTATTAAAAGCCCAATAATTGCTAGAGACATTACAACTGCTTAATTATTTTTGAGCTTAGTGGTTTCGTTATCGAAAAATAATAATCTATAAATTGACCTGTATCATCTACAAGGTATTTTTGGAAATTCCATTTTACACTAGAACTCTTTTTACCGTTTAATGATTTATGGGTGAGCCATTCATAAAGAGGATGCTGCTTAGCCCCTTTCACTGCTATCTTTTCTGTGAGTAAAAAAGTAACTCCAAAATTTAGTGAACAAAATTCCTGAATTTGTGATGCAGCACCAGGTTCTTGTTTTCCAAACTGATTGCAAGGAGACCCAATAACAACTAACTTATCTTTATAGGTATCACTCAAGGTTTGCAAATCTTCATATTGTTTTGTAAAGCCGCATTCTGAGGCTACATTAACAAAAAGTATTTTTTTCCCTTTGAACTTTTTCAAAGAAATAGGTGTTCCATTTATGGCATTAATTGCTATATCATAAATAGAACGCTTTTGCAATTCATTAGAATTTGTCGGTGTTACTTTTGCTTTATCCGTTAACTTCATGATCTATTTTTAAGTGGTTACTAACTATTACACTTTTAGAATCGTACTATTTATGTTATACCCTTAATAAATAGAGGTACTACTTATTTTAAGGAATATGCAGTTCCTTAAGCTTTTAATTTTATCCTTTCCGTTGAATTATAAATAGTTTTAAATAGGATAAAAAATTAAAATGATACGCAATCCTACTTCAAAAATACTAATTTTGTTTATTATTACTTTTAAATTATTAAACAAAATTTAGCATGGCACAACAGGAGCATAAAATACATATTATCGGTGCAGGTATTAGTGGCTTAATTGCCGCTCAAGTACTTGAACAAAATGGCTTCTCTCCTGTTATTATTGAAGCTACAGGTAGTATTGGAGGAAGAATAAAAACAGATATTGTCCAAGGTTATCAATTAGATCATGGTTTTCAAGTACTCTTAACTGCCTACCCTGCTGCTCAAAAATATCTAGATTTTAAAGCCTTAGATTTACAAAAATTTTTACCCGGTGCTGCTATTTTTAAAAACGGTCAACAGCTAGTGATTGGTGACCCAATTAGAAATATTTCTTTACTTTTCCCCACTTTACTTTCTGGAATAGGTCTATTTTCTGATAAATTATTGATATTAAAATTAAACCGGTTATTAAAACAAAAATCGGTTTTAGAGATATTTTCAGAGAAAGAACAAACAACATTATCGTATTTAAAAGAATTTGGTTTTTCTAATGAAATGATTACCGACTTTTTCTCTCCTTTTTTCAGTGGTATTTTTTTAGAAAACAAGTTAACTACTTCTAGTAGAATGTTCAATTTTATTTATAAAATGTTTGGAGAAGGCTATGCAGCCTTGCCAAAATCTGGGATTGCAGCTATACCAAAACAACTCTCAGAGAAATTAATACGTACAACAATTCAATTTAACACAAAAGTAAGTGCCGTTAAAGACAAGCAAATAGATCTTGCCGATGGTACAGAATTAGCAAGTGATTTTATTATTGTTGCAACAGAAGCAAGTCATTTGATTTCTAGATTGAAGAATCAGAAAACGGAATGGAAATCTTGCTATACACTATATTTTGAAGTAGAAAAAAGAACTATTCGTACACCTTTAATCGGACTTGTACCTAATAAAGAAAGTGTAGTAAATAACATTTTCTATCATACCAGTTTAAATACGGCAACAACAGCTACTAAAGAGTTGCTTTCGGTAACAGTTATAGATCATAAAAACCTATCTGAAGAAGCACTTATTAAACGAGTGCAAATAGAACTCAAAGAACAGTGTGCTATAGAAGGTACACGTTTTATAAAACTGTACCATATACCAACGGCACTACCTAATTTAGATCACTTACGTTATGAAATGAGTCCGTCTGAAACGCGATTAACATCAGGCATTTTTCTGGCGGGAGACACGCAACTTAATGGTTCTTTAAATGCTGCCATCATTAGTGGAGAAAGAGCAGCACTGGCTGTTATAGAAACAATTTCTGGCACAGTGTTATCCTAAATTAGGATCCAAAATATACCTAGTTACTCTATTAAATAATTAGGATGCATTTCTAAGTATACAGCTACTAAAAAATAAGGTTTAAACAAAACAAATGGTGCTTTGCATTCCTGTTTGGCTATTGACCATTTAGGAGTACATAAGCACCATTTGAATCCAGGTTTTAAATCTGGAATTTATAAAGATTAGGAATCAATTTCAAAATATTTTATAAAACCTATTACTTTTAAGTGGCTAAGAAACTAAGAATATAAATTCTTTATTTTTTTTTCGTTAGCGCTAAAAATATAGTTCTAAACACCCTTAAAAAAGGATAAATAGAATAGATTAAAAAAAAATTGATTAAATATCATCCTACAAAATATTAAATTCCTGAATCAGGTTTTCCTTTTAATCTAATTTCAATCTTTTTTTTCTTAATAGTTAACCTTTTCATTACCTCCATTAAATCTTCATCTTTTGTTTCTTTATATTGCTCATTAATAGCTAAAATCAGTCGTTTTGCTTCTCTTGAAGCTACTACTCTATCACTAGTTGACATATGACTCATTTTGGCTTTTTCAAAGATTGTCGCTTCTTCTAAAATATCCATAGTTTTTTTTTGTTTAGACAAAAATAAATATAATTAAACAAAAGGAATTACACAACTAAATGATAATGATTCTTCCATTTTTAAGGTGTATTTTATGAATTCTTTAAGAATTTTCAATTTTTACTTTTATCTGGTTCAATATTTGTTCATTTATTTCTAAATCGGCCAACACCTTCTCATAGGAGTTTTCAAGCTCTTTTTTGCACGTATTAAAGGTCTCTTTATAATAAAAAACGCCTTCTTTTAAATTTTTAACAAAAACCAGTAAATATTTTTTTTGTTTAAGATCTATTAAATTTCCTGTCTCTTTTAACTTCTTTTCTAAGAACGTAATATAAATAGTTAGTTCTTTTATAAATAAATTAGGACGATCTGTTCTTTCTATAACATTTGATTGTCCATAAATATGCCCAATAATTTCTTTTAACCCCATAATCTTTGAAAAATAAGCCAAATTGGGTCCTGGACATATTGAAACTCCGCTCCCTTCTGTTTTTGTGTCCAGATTATATTTTAATAAGGCAGAAGTTCCTAGACCAACACAAGTACAAGATTTTTCAGTGATTTTATCATATTCTTTTTGGTACATTTCTGGGTTCAGATTTTCTTTATCTAAATCCTTAATTCTTAAGTGCTGATATTGGCGAGAAGCCGTACAAATACCTTTTTCTGTAAATTCTTTATTTAAGGCTACAAATTTTTTGGGGCAAGAACTCCCTGGTCTATCTTTCGCAATTAAAGCTCTCTTTTCTTCATCTTTAGTATTACTTTTAAGGCTATGAAAAGGGATCCCTAATGGGGAAATATCACTCAAATACAGCTCATCTTCTTTAGCTTTCACCATTTTATTTAAAGTTTCGTCATCTACAGTTGTAGCCTCTGGAACCAATAAAAAAGGAGTACCCCATCCAATAGAATCTACCTTATAATGTCTTAGCAGAAACTCATGCTCTTCGGCTGTCCCTACACCTCCTTGAGCCGTAAATTTAACAGGTAATATAGATTCTGGAATGTAACGATCTTTAAGGCTTAATGCTTTTTTAAAAATGTTACTTGTCTCCGTTAAAAAATCCTCTCTTTGGTCTCTAAATTGGGCTAAAATAGGGCCTAACAAATATCCGTCTGTTGCAAAGGCATGTCCGCCACAATTAAGTCCAGATTCTATTCTATATTCTGATACCCATAATCCTTTTTTTGCTAAAAACTTACCTTGAATCAAAGCAGATCTATAATCACTTACTTTTAATACTATTTTCTTTTTTAATACGCCTTCCTTATCAGGATAAAAATCTTCAAATTCTTCTAAATAACTATAAAGTCTAGGATTCATTCCGGCAGAGAAAATCACGGACGATTTTAAATCACTTTGAGCAAATCCTCTGAGTGCAGCGTGCGCATCATTATAAATAGTAGGTAATTTTTCTTTTTTAGTGAAATTTTCTTTATCCACTTTAGTCATAATATTTACATCTATACTCCCCATGCATAAAGTCTCTTCTAAAAAATCCTTCAATTCATTCACCGTACAACACTTAGTTGTTAAGTTATTAAACTGTTGTTTAAGCGTAGAAGTATCTGGCAAAAAGTCAAAATATTCTTTTAAACTCTCGCTAGCTCCATCGGTTATATTTTTGAGTTCTGTAAATTTTTTCTCAGCAATACTCTTCACTAAATTTAAATAAGAAGTAATCCTTTTGGCTCTAAAATCCTCAGAATCTTCTGTTATTTCTATATAAGATTGGTCAAATATGTTGGCATACATTTTTCTTAATTTTTCTAATAAAATATCGTCTACTAAGGAAATAGCAGAATCAATGCCAAGGTGCGAAACTTTTAATGGAGTATCTATAGTAAAACCTATCCCCATTACAGGAATATGAAAAGAATGTGCTTTCATAACAATGTTTTTAATAATTTCTGATAGAATAATTTAGATCAAAACTGGCGCTATTATTAGCTATAGAATATGATTTTTATCATTTTTTAATACTTTGTAATTAGCGTAGCACTCTACTTTCTTAGCTCTTTTACTTGATTTACCTTTAATTAATTTCCATAAAACAAGTAGAATTGTTTGTTAACAGCGCCAAACAGTTAACAACCAACTATGTCATAGACATCGTTTTTAATGACATTTATACTAATTATTAATTCACAATTATAAGAATAGCGCATCCTTTTATTTTTCTATTTAAAAAACATCTGGTCTCCTAAAGAATAAAGCAGCCTATAAATAGGTATTAAATCCTATATTTATACAATAGCTGAATAAATGTTCGTTATAAAAATAACATGCTTCTATTTTAAGCTTATTGCTAATATTAAATTATGAAAAAACATTCTATTCTTATTTTGTTCTTAATCTTCTCTAGAATTGCCCTTGCACAAGGGATTCCAATACTTAAGACCACCGATGACACCAGTAAACCTATTCAATTAAGCGATCTCCATATTAATGTTTTTGTCATCGATAATATTGCTACCACCACATTAGAGATGCGATTTTACAATGCTAATAACCGCGTAATGGAGGGTGAATTAAATTTTCCATTAGGTAACGGAATAACAATTTCTCGTTTTGCATTAGATGTAAATGGAGAAATGAGAGAAGGTGTTGTTGTTGATAAAGAGACTGCCACCCAAGCCTTTGAAGCGGTAACACGTAGAAACGTTGACCCAGGACTTGCAGAAGTTACTACTGGTAATAATTTTAAAGCTAGAGTTTACCCAATACCTGCAAAAGGGTATAAAAAAGCGATCATAGCCTTTGAACATGAAATTAAAGGAGATGCTGCTAATTATATTTACCAACTGCCTTTACATATAAAAAACGCATTAGAAACCTTTTCTGTGAAGGTTGAAGTCGTTTTAAACAAACCAAAGATTCTAAAGAGCAACGACCCACAAATTAATTTAAAATTTACAGAAGCTCGTAACTCCTATATTAGTACCTATAAAGAAGAAAATAAAACATTGGAAAGTAATCTAAGCTTTGCTATTCCAAAACCTAAAAAGGTGTCTAAAGTAATTACCTATAAGGGGTCTGTTACTTCAGATAATTATTTTTATACCCATCTTGATATAACACCTGAACAACGCAAAAAGAAAACTCCAAAAAAAACAACTGTGGTTTGGGATGTTTCTTCTTCAGTACAAAATAGAGATTTAGAGAAAGAAGTTGCCATTCTTCAAGGATATTTTGATTGGATGAAACAAGGCAAGGTAACGCTAGTTACTTTTTCCAATACCATACATTCCTCTAAAACATATGATCTAACAAATGGAAAAAATGAAAAGCTTATTAGCGATTTAAAAGCAGAACATTATGATGGTGGCACTGCTATAAATGCAATAGATTTTTCAACATTTAAAACCGAAGAAATTCTATTATTTTCAGATGGAGTTTCTAATTTCGGTGAAAAAAATAAAAACAATTTTGAATCGCCTATTATTGCCGTTAACACTTCTAATATAGCAAACCACAGTTTATTAGCATATATGGCTGTTTGTTCAAATGGTACCTACATTAATGCTTTCGAATCCGCTACAGATCAAGCCATTGATAAGGCTACCCACGAACAAAAGCAGTTTATTAGAGCCGAATTTGACACCAACAAGATAAAAGAAATATTCCCGAATAATAGAGAAAAAATAACCGACAATTTCAGTATGTCTGGCAAAATTGAAGGTGATAAAGCAGAATTAACTTTGCATTTTGGTTTTGGAGGTGAAATTACGGAAACAAAGCGTATACTTATTGATAATGCCGAAGCATTAGATCATAATTTAGGAGAACGTATTTGGGCGCAGAAAAAGTTAAAAACATTACTCGTAGATCAAAATGTGGCTGCTATAAAGTCACACGGAAAAAAATTCAACCTAGTTACTCCAAATACGTCTTTAATTGTTTTAGACGATGTAGCAGATTATGTACGCTATGAAATTGTTCCCCCTGCTTCATTACAAGAGGAATATTTTAAGCGCATTGCTATGAAAAATGAGCAAAAAAAAGATATCAAAAAGCATAGAATTTTAAGTTTATGTAGCACCTTTAGTGAAGATTACAATTGGTGGAAGAATCCACCAATTCAAAAATCGGTACCTAAGAGACCAAACGTAAATGATGTAAATATTGAACCAGTAGAAATGGTTTCAAGAGATGAAATTTCAGACGCTCCACAAGCTAATATGGAAATGGAAATGGCGATGGATGAAGTTGCTTCTGAAAGTAAGTCTAGTGAGAAAAGATCTAAAAAGAAGGAAAACAAGCCTAAAATAACAATTGCAACATGGGACAGTAAAGCTCCTTATATCAATACTTTGAAATCTGTTGCAAAAGAAAATGTCTATACTACATATTTAGAGCTAAAGGACGAAAATGGTACAAACCCATCTTTCTACTTTGATGTAGCTACCTATATGTTTCAAAACAACCAAAGGAAAGAAGGCTTACGTGTAATTTCTAATCTTGCAGAATTAGAATTAGAAAATACAGAATTACTGCGCACCTTAGGTAGAAAACTTTTTGAATTTAAGTTCTTTACCGAAGCATTAGCTGTATTTAAAGAAGTTCTAGACACAAGATCCTTTGAACCACATTCTTATATAGATTTAGGACTTACTTATGCCGAATTAGGAGAAAATCAGGAAGCGATTAATAACTTATACCGTGTCATAGATAAAGAATGGGATGCAGATATTATGTCTCGATTTAATGGTATAGAATTAATCACCCTTCATGATATCAACAATATTATTTTCAAACATAAGGAAAAATTAGACGTCTCTTTTATAAACCCATGTTTTCTAAAACATATGCCTGTAGATGTTAGAATTGTTATTGACTGGGATGCTAATGAAACAGATATTGATTTATGGATTACAGATCCTAATAAAGAAAAGTGTAGTTATAGCAACAAGAATACGCGCTTAGGCGGGAGAATATCTTATGATATTACTCAAGGATATGGCCCTGAAGAGTTTAGACTTAAGGATGCTATAGATGGTGCATATGGTATAGATGTTAATTTTTATGGTACAAGAAAACAAACTGCATTGGGCAATGTCACCGTAAGAGCCTTAGTATATACTAACTTCGGAACAAAAGATGAGCAAAAAGAAGTCTTGACCCTTCAACTAGAACCTGCTAAGAGTGGTGATTTTAATATAGGAACAATTGAATTTAAGAAGTAAAATTCGCTGTAGTATCACACAAAACAGCGTAACTAATAGTATAATTTTATAAAAAAATAATTAGCAAATACACATAATATGACGAATCAGGAGGTAGCAAAAAAAATGTTAGATAAATCATTTTTCAAGAAATCGACGGGTGCAGGAAAAGGACTTTTAGGATTTATTGATCCTTCATTTAAGCGATATACCGCATCAGAAAATCATAAAGTAGTGCCTCAAGTATTATTAAAATATTACGAACCTGAATCGGAAGGTACAGATTCAGGATTTGGAGAATATGGCATATTTGCTTGTATTTTAAATAAAAAGGGAGAACAAGAATTAGCGGGTATTAAAGCACAACTTCAAGAAAAAGGCTTATTAGACGACATAGGTAACATAAGATATGAAAGTCAGGACCTTCGTGGATGTTGTTTAGTAGATGGTTTTAATCGTGAGACTGTAGAAGAAGGAGAGTTATTAATAAGACAACATTCTACGGATAATGTTTATGTTTATGTATTGACGAATGATACCGGTAAAAAGTTAGAAAAAGTTAGCCAAGCAGTAGCATGTATGCACCCAAAATTAGCACGTAATGTATATTCTATAAACTATAAAATTGATTAAGTATTAAAACATGAAAAATGGGTAAGATACTAATTAATAATAGTAGCGAAATTGCTGAAAATTCATATAGACGGGAATAAATTTGGGATCTTTAAGAAAGGGATTTAAGAATTTGAAGTAGAAACAGGTCTTCATACAGTTTGTGCTAAAGCATCATGATATATAAGCCAAACATTAGAATTAAATATAGCTGATGATCAAGAGCTTACGCTAGAGTTAATTTCTTTTAAATAGGAAAGCATCTTTAAAATAGTGATGTTCGGGCTTGTATTAATTTTCTTCTTGACAAAAAGCTTGATTTTTTTAATTTTAGCTATCATCATTCTTATATACCCTATGTATTATGTAACCTTCGGAAAGGGTTTAGTACTTAGAATTAACGAGAAAAAATAGTTAAGCTACTAAAAAGGACCTAAAAAAATAACCGCTTTAAAGAAGGGGTTATTTTTTTTAGATCCGTATTCTGAAAAGTACTTTTTACTCTTACAATTTATTTTCAATCCCAATTCATTTTCTGTAATCGTACGGCGTTCAAAATAGCTAAAAGTGCAACTCCTACATCTGCAAATACAGCTTCCCACATTGTTGCCATCCCTCCTGCACCTAAAATAAGCACCACAAGTTTTACTCCAAATGCTAAAGCTATATTCTGCCAAATAATTCGTCGTGTGGCACGGCCAATTTTTATAGCACGAGTGATTTTTGAAGGCTGATCATTTTGAATGATAATAGCTGCTGTTTCAATAGCTACATCACTACCTAATCCTCCCATGGCGATACCCACATCACTAGCTGCTAAAACGGGTGCATCATTAATCCCATCCCCTATAAATGCAACCCTATTTTCTGGGTTCTCTTTCAATTTTTCTACTTCTTTAAGCTTATCTTCAGGTAATAAGTCTCCCTTAGCCCAATCTATCTTTAAGTCTTTTGCTATTTGTTGCGTAATAGCATCTTTATCCCCAGAAAGCATAATAATCTTAGTAATTCCAGCGGCTCTAAGTTCATGTATTGTTTGATGTGCATCTTCTTTAAGCTCATCGGATATCGTTACATACCCCGAAAAATTTGCATCAATACTCACCATAATCACCGATGAAATAATGACTTCAGTTTCTAGAGGCACTTCAATTGCATTTAAAATCATCAATGCTTTATTCCCTACTAAAACCGTTTTTCCATTAACCGTTCCTTTCAAGCCTTTCCCAGCAATTTCTGATACATTGGTTGCCTTGTACTTATCGCCCTCTATATTATATTCCATTAAGGCTTTGGCAATTGGGTGCGTAGATTGTTCCTCAATAGCCAATACATATTTCATAAAATCACTGGTAGGCAAAACGGACTTATTTTCAATCTCTTGAATTTTAAAAACTCCTTTAGTTACAGTGCCAGTCTTATCCATTACCACTGTATTCACCTTCGTTATTTTATCTAAAAAGGAAGCCCCTTTAAACAAAATTCCATTTCTAGAAGCAGCTCCTAATCCGCCAAAATAACCGAGTGGAATTGAAATTACCAAAGCACAAGGACAAGAAATTACTAAAAATATAAGCGCGCGATATAACCAATCTCTAAAAATATAATCTGCGACAAAAAAATAAGGTAGCACTGTTAAGCCAATGGCTAGAAAAACAACAATTGGCGTATAAATACGAGCAAATTTCCGAATAAATAATTCTGTTTTAGATTTACGTGCTGTTGCATGCTGTACCATTTCTAATATCCTAGCAATTGAACTATCTTTAAACTCCTTGGTCGTTTCAATCTCAATAACACCCTCTAAGTTAATACTTCCCGCATATACTTTAGCTCCTGAAACTATGGAATCTGGTTTACTTTCTCCTGTAATTGCTGCTGTATTCATACTTGCTTTTTCAGATTTTAAAATCCCATCAAGTGGAATTTTTTCACCCACACGTACCTGTACAATACTACCAACAACTACTGTTTCTGGAGGAACGGCAACAAACATATTATTTCTGAATACAAGTGCTTCTTTAGGACTTACATCTAATAACGCTTTAATGTTTCCTTTGGCTCTTTTCACAGCTGCATCTTGAAATAATTCTCCCACAGCATAAAAAAGCATTACCGTTACTCCTTCTGGATATTCTCCAATAGCAAAAGCACCAATGGTGGCAATAGTCATTAAAAGAAACTCCGTAAAAAAATCTCCATTTTTTATACTTTTCCAGCCTTCTTTAATTACCGGCCATCCTACTGGTATATACGCAATAATATACCAAGAAATCCGAATCCACTTTGTGAAAAATGGCTCTTTTAAATAGTCTAACACAATACCTAATACAAGTATGGTAAAACTAAATATTGCCGGTAGATAGGTTATTATATTTGAGGAACCATTTGCACTACCATGGGTATGACCATGATGATCCTCATGATGATGATCTCCTTGATGCTTATCTATTTTTAGATCTTTTAAGTTTTTCTTTTTTTTCATACTATAAATATCATACTTAATACAATGCAACTATAGTGCAATTATAAGGTGGTACACCTTTCACAAATTCCTTTGATTACCAAATTTACATCTTCAGCAACATACCCATTTGGTAATTGAATATGTGGAATTTTATACTCAGTTAAACAAACAGTTTCATTACAGCTCCTACAATGAAAATGAAGGTGTAAATCCTGATCTAATTCACACTTACAATCTACTTCACATAAAGCATATTTTGACACCCCTGTTCCATCTTCTATTTGATGTACAAGGGCTTTCTCTACAAACGTTTTTAAGGTTCTATATACCGTTGTACGCTCTGCTTTATCAAAATCGCTTTCAATATCTGATAATGCTACGGCTACTTTTTGTTTCTCTAAAAAATTATAAATAAGGATTCGCATCGCTGTGGGACGAATTCCTTTTTCACTAAGTACCTGTTCCACTCCTATCATAATACTAATTCTAATGACTGTGTTCTGCTGTTCCTTTTTTCATTTCTGCCATCAAATAATAAGCATTATTCATTGCATATTTAATAGTAGAAGCATTTGGCTCTAAAAAACTAATGCCATACCAATCTCCATCTTTCTCTCCTAATACAACTTCAATAGGAACAAAACTCCAATCCTCGCCCTCCTTAACTGCACTAAAAACATAAGCCTTTTCTCCATCAATAGAAATAGCACTTTCAGGAAATGCAATACCCATGACCGCATCTGTTTGAATACGTCCTTGAATATACATTCCGGGAATTAGGTTCCCTTCCTTGTTCTCTATCTCTGCATGAACATGTAATGCTTTTGGGTTTTGTTCAAAAGTTTTACTGATGGAATAAATTTCTGCTACAAGTTTCTTTCCTGGAATAGCGTGCACGTTAAAGTTTATTTTTTGTCCTTTTGCTATTTTATAAACATCCTTTTCAAAAACCATGAGATCTGCATGCACATGGTGTGTATCTACAATTTCCATCAAATCTGTTTGTGGATCTACATACTGCCCTGTTTTTATAGAAACTTTTTCTACATACCCTTCAATAGGACTTCTCAATGCTACTCGCTGATATATAGTTCCTTTTCTAACCCCTGCTGCAGGTATATTTAATTGTTGCAACTGCGCTTCAAATCCATTTACTAAAGCAAGAGATGCATTATATTCTGCCTCTGCTCTTTGAAAATTTGCACCACTACCCACTCCCGCATCATATAATTTCTTTTGTCGTTCAAATGATTTTTCTAGAAACTGACTATTACTAAAAGCATTTAAATACATTGTTTGTTTTTCTATAATATTAGGATGTGATAAATAGGCAACCGTTTGCCCTTTAGCTACTTTATCGCCTTCTATAACTTCAATAGAAACAATATTAGCTCCAATTACGGAAGTAATCATCGCTTCATTTTGTGGAGGAACTTCTAATTGACCATTCGCTTCTACATACCCGCTCATGCTCCGTTTAGTCAACGTATCAATCTTCATTTGTAAGGCTTCATATTGTCTTGCTGATAGCATCACTTCTTGCCCTTCCGTATGCACAGTTTCCTTTTTACTTTCATTAGATATTGCACCCGATTCTTTTTTTTCTGAAATTGTACTCGTTTGATCTTTACAGGCAAAAACACTTAAGACAAGTATCCATAAACCTATCCATTTATAATTGTTATAATTTTTCATTTTATAGGGTATAATATTCTAAATTAAATAAGGCAATTAAATATTGGTCTAAGGCTTCAAGAGCTTCAATTTCTATAGCTGTAGCATCTTTAATAATTAGCGTAAATCCAGTATACTCAATTGCACCTTCTTTGTATGCCAATAATGCACCATTCCTTTGCTCATTTGCTAAAGGGAGTGATTCTTGCTCATAAAATAACCAAGCATTTTTCCATTTTACATAGGATTGAATTGCTTGGGCATATGCTGCTTTAACTTGTTTGTTTTTAAACGTAGCTTCTGTTTGTGCTATTTGCTCTTCTATTTTTGAAGCTTTGATACGGCTCCGATCACTACCTGAAAAAAAAGGCACTGAAATTCCTGCTTGATAGCTATAAAAACCACTCACATTATTTACTTTCTGCAAACCACCTTGAATAGTAAACTTAGGCAATAGATTTGCTTTTGCAACCTTATAATTCGCATGCGCTTCTTCTACACGTAGCTGTGATTTAACAATTTCTGGATGGGAATTATCTGCTTGTGTTACATCCAAATCAAAAAAATTATTTGGATTAAAATTATCTGGAACAGTATAAAACGTATCAGAAACAAACCATAGGTTAAGTTTTTGTAGTGAAATAAGATAATCTTGCTGTGCTTGCTGGTACTTATTTGCAATTTGTAATGCCTGATTTTTTGCCGCGGCATATTCTAACCTAGATATTGCTTCTACTTCAAAATTTAGGGCTACTGCTTTTGAAAATTGCCTATAAATAGCATCAAGTTCATGATACAAATTCACTTTCTTCTTTTGTTGAAAAACGTCTGACCAAGCATTTTTTACATGTTGAGCTACTTGAATTTCTGTCAGCGTATAGGAGGCTTCAGCAAGGGCTACACGTTTATTTTGTAATCGTTTTTTAGCAGCTATACCCAATATGTCTATATTCTGCTGCCCGATTCCTATTAATGTATATATCCCTTGTTCCTCTGAAATTTCTTCTCCACTCGTAAAAATTTGAGTACTCCCAAAATCATAAGCACTTGATTTTAGCACTTGCTGCCGTTCTATCTCTAACCTTTCTGTTTGTAATAATGGATAATTACGTCGTGCTATGACAACAGCACTATCCAACGTAATTTCTGGATATGAGGCCTTCTTTGTAGGTTCCCTATTTTTAACAGACTCAATTTCCTGAGCATTCGCTAGTGGAAAAATAAAGAGAAACAAAATGATCCCTATAGGTCGTAATGATTTTAAATTCATTTGTTTTTTATGAGCTGTTCTACGTTCTACCCATTGATAAAAAATTGGAAGAATAAATAATGTCAATAATGTAGAGGTAAGCAAGCCACCAATAACTACGGTTGCTAATGGCCGTTGCACTTCTGCTCCTGCAGATGAAGAAATTGCCATGGGTAAAAACCCTAAAACATCTGTAAAAGCAGTTAACATAATTGGGCGTATTCTACGTCTAGTACCTTCTATAATTCTGGTTTTTAAATCGGTTACCCCTTCGTCTTTTAATTCATTTAAACCACTAATCATGACCAGTCCGTTTAGTACGGCTACTCCAAAAAGCACAATAAAGCCAACCCCTGCCGAAATACTGAATGACATGTCTCTAAACCACAATGCGAATACACCCCCAATGGTTGCCATAGGAATAGCAAGGTAAATCATTACCGTTTGGGGGAGGGATTTGAGTGCAAAATAAATCAATATAAAAATCAACAACAAAGCAATAGGAACTACTGTTTGTAGTTTGTTACTCGCACGTTCTAAATTTTCAAAAGCACCACCGTATCTAATAAAGTAACCTGGAGGCAATTCAAATTCAGCATCAAGTCTAGTTTTAATATCTTCTACAACAGATTTTACATCGCGGTCTCTAATATTAATCCCTACGTAAGTCCTACGGTTCGTATTATCACGGCTTATTTGCATAGGCCCTGATTTATAGGAAACCTCTGCCAACTCTCTAAGGGGTATCTGTGCTCCTGAAGGTAGGCTTATATATAAATTTTTTACATCATTTATACTTGCTCTATTGGCTTCTTGAAGTCGTACTACCAAATCAAATCTTTTTTCACCTTCAAAAATTACTCCCGCTTTACCGCCTGCAAAAGCAGACTGAACTATTTGATTTAACTCCTTAATAGTTAAACCATATTGGGCTACTTTATTCCGATTGTAATGAATTGTAATTTGTGGTAAACCATCAATGGCTTCTACCTTCATATCGGCAACGCCAGGAATAGTAGCTATTATTTTACCCATTTCTTCTGCTTTGCTAGCGAGTACTTCTAAATCCTCGCCAAAAAGCTTGATGGCTACATCTTCTCGCACCCCCGTAAGTAACTCATTAAACCTCATTTCCATAGGCTGGGTAAATTCAAAATTTACACCTGGAACAGTACTAATAGCTATTTTCATTTTAGCTACTAATTCATCTTTAGAATCTGCAGATGTCCATTCACTATTAGGTTTTAAAATAACAAACACATCGGCTATATCCATAGGCATAGGATCTGTTGGTACATCTGCAACACCAATACGGCTAATAATAGATTCTACTTCAGGAAATTCAGACTTTACAATACGTTCAATTTTTGTAGTAGTTTCAAGTGTTTCGCTGAGGGAACTACCTGGTTTTAAAATAGCATGAAATGCTACATCTCCTTCATCCAATTGTGGAATAAACTCACCTCCCATTCTAGTAAATAAAAAAACTGCGAACACGAAAAACAGCATAGCACTCGTAATAATAATTTTACCTTTAGTTAGGGCCTTAGTTACTATTTTTTCATAAATACGCTCTATCCAATGCACAAATTTATCTCCATAAGATGCTTTCTTTGTTTCTGGAACTTTTAAAAACAAGGCAGAGATCATTGGTACATATGTCAAACACAAAACCATAGCACCAATCATCGCAAAAATAAAGGTTAGGGCCATAGGCCTAAACATTTTCCCTTCTACCCCTTCTAATGCGAGTATGGGCAAAAAAACGATTAATATGATTAGTTGTCCAAAAAAAGCGGCATTCATCATCTTTTTAGAAGATTTTGCTGCTATTTCATCCTTCAAGGCTTGTTTGTTTGTGTTAGCATTAGATTCAGAACCAGTATCTGTTATTTTCTTTTTAGTACTGTGAGAATACATTAGAAATACGGTAGCTTCTACGATAATTACAGCACCATCTACAATAATACCAAAATCAATAGCACCCAAACTCATCAGGTTTGCCCATACATCAAAAACATTCATTAATATAAAAGCAAACAAAAGCGATAATGGAATTGTAGAGGCTACAATTAAGCCCCCGCGCCAATTACCTAATAATAAGACTAAAACAAAGACTACGATTAATCCTCCTTCTAATAAATTTCCCTTTACAGTACCGGTAGTTTTAGATATTAGTTCACTACGATCTAAAAAGGGCACGATGTGTACTCCTTGGGGTAAGGATTTTTGAATTTGAGCTATCCGGTCTATTACATTTTTAATAACCTCATTTGAGTTTGCTCCTTTTAGCATCAAAATCATTCCGCCTACAGCTTCGCCTTTACCATCTTTGGTTAATGCTCCATAACGCACAGCACTGCCCGTACTTACTGTTCCTACATCTTTAATTTTTATAGGAATATTATTTACTGTTTTTACTACGATGTTTTCAATATCCGTTGTAGTTCTTGCAAGTCCTTCACCTCGAATGAAATTTGCTTGATGGTTGCGTTCAATATACGCACCTCCAGTATTTTGATTATTATTTTCAAGCGCCGAAAAAATTTCTAAAATTGTAATCCCTATGGCGCTAAGTTCATTAGGGTTAACAGCTACTTCATACTGTTTTTGATTTCCACCAAATGCATTTACTTCTACAACTCCTGAAACCATAGACATTTGCCTGCGTACAATCCAATCTTGAATGGTACGCAAATCTGTAGTAGTATAGGTTTTTTTCATTTCCTCATCAACTTCTAAGGTATACTGATAAATTTCACCTAATCCGGTAGCTATTGGACCCATTGTGGGTTCTCCAAAACCTGCTGGAATTTGATCTTGTACCTCTGGAAGTTTTTCTGCGACTAATTGACGTGGTAAATAGGTCCCTATTTTATCATCAAAAACAATAGTGACTACAGAAAGTCCAAATCTAGAAACAGATCTTATTTCCTGCACATTGGGTAAATTACTCATGGCAATTTCTACTGGATACGTAACAAATTGTTCAATATCTTCTGTCCCTAAATTGGGTGACTGGGTGATTATTTGTACCTGATTATTCGTGATATCTGGCACAGCATCTATAGGAACTTGGGTCATACTCCACACACCTAATCCTATAAGTGTAAGCGTAAACAACCCAATAATAAATTTATTATTGATTGAAAAATCAATGATTTTATTAATCATAGAAAGGGTATTAATTCAGTTAAAAAAAGTGATGCTTTCGTGAAAAAGTAAAAACTAAAGCAAAGAGTATGCTTTAGGGTTAGGACGTATGTATCCCAACAAAAACTGAATTATGCTTGTGGAGGTTGAAATAAGGAAATCTGAATATCTTTACCTTGCTTCTTAAAATTGCCTAGGATTTCATTAGAAATAAATCCATTAAAAGGTTCAAAAACAATTAATTCAAAATTAATACTATGAACATGGCAACAATGACAATGACAAAATGGAGAACAAAGATCTTGAGAAGAATGGTCATGATCTGCATCTGCCACTTGTGAAAATGAAGCCTGCGTCTCGCTATTTTCTTGTATCGTATCTGCACAAGGCACAAAGTTAAGTGCCAACAAATAAATAGATAATATGCTTAAGATTATTTTCACAATGCAAATGTAAAACATTTACGATGCAATTGCAGTGCAAAAGGAATAAGAGAATTACAAATTAAATCTATTATGAGTTTACTATCTTAGATTTCTTTATAGAAAAAATACAACTGAAACAAGAACCTTTTATGAAGTATATACTTTTATTAATCGTTTACTTTCTTTCATTTCAAGGTTTTTCACAATTTAATGTGCGAAATTATAGTAAAGATTATAACCTTGATGGAGTTCTCGACACGTTATATTCTCACTATGATGGAGGTTCTTCCTTTGGAGGAACTTATGTGAAAATAACCAATGGAAAAACAAAGGAGATTTTGGAATACGATAGTTTTGGTCCCTATGCAATGATTACTCAAGTTGTTTCAATGCAACCAAATTTTATACTTAAAAAAAATAAATCCTTTTTAAATATTCTAAAAAAAAATTATTTACCTATAGAAAGAAAAAAACCCGATTCTTCTTTAATCTGGATTCTCAACGGCTTAAAAAACAGCAAGGAATTAACAGATAATCCTTATTTTAATTTTATTATTTATTCTAAACCGGAGTGGATAAATACTAAATTTAAGTTAGCAAAACCTTATTACATTAACAATTCAAAATCAGAATTAATAACTTTATTAGGAGAGCATATATATGATGATTCCTATAATGAAGATTATAACACTCACCTATTATCCTATAATCCTTCTGTACTCTTTTCAAACTCTGGAACCCCTAAAATTACCGACTTCGAAACTGTAATAAGTTCTGATACTCTTGAAATTCTAAAATCGGCGCATAGTATTATTTTAAAAAAAGAAAAACGCTACAAATGGTTATTCATCACTTCAGGTAGATTAACAGATGCACCTGATAGATTACGCTATAAATCAATAGAAAAAATAGTAGTGGTGGGTAATTACCTTATTTTTCAACACGTATTACCGCCTACTCGTAGGTATCAAATATTTGTAATAAATATAACTACAGGAATTTGTGGTCGTTTAAAGTTTGATACCATGAATTCTCGCGAATTTAATAGTGCTGAAAATGGTGCATTTATAATAAAAGAAGACCATCTTATTTTATACGATGATGCAGCTTATGATGAACCTTTAAAAACTATAGAACTTAAAAAGTTATTCGAAACATTAGAAAAGCAAGCTACAACTAAATAACATGTTGATATCAATCAATATACGTATTAATAGAACACTCTAATTTACAATCTCTTACCAGCATTTTTTTAAAACCTACAGCTAAATCATAATTCTCAAAAATTAGAGCTTCAGTAATACTCGTACTCAATACTAATTGCCTTAAGAGATACTCTACAACATACTTGTTGTCTGCAGTAAAAAGAACATATTTGCAAGTGTCCAATAGTGTACTTTAAATTAAGTGTTAATTTTCAAATGTATAAAACCGTTTGTAAATATAGTCTAGTAAGAATTAGCAGGTTTATATTCTTTAAGAAACTAGTCAAAAAACACTATTTTTAGGGGTAAGTTACATTTATCTAGAGAGACTAATGGCTAGTTGGTGTACTCATAACATATAAAATGCAGTAATGAATTCTACTTTTTACATAAAAAACATGGTCTGCAATAGATGTATTGCCTCTGTATTAGAGGTTTTTACTTCAGAAAATTACGAGGTTACTACTATTGAGTTAGGAAAAGTGTCTGCACTATCTAGCGCTCAGAGCCAAAAGAAAAAACTATCTAATCAATTAAAAGCACTTGGTTTTGAGCTGATACAAAATGATGACGAGGCCATCATAGAGCAATTAAAAGTAAAACTAATTCAAAAAATTCACAAAGAAAATACGACACATTTATTTGCGCTAGTTGCTAAAGAAATGGGGAGAACAGAAGCTTACTTGAGTAAGTTGTTTAGCAAGTTAGAGGGGCTTACTTTAGAAAAATACACCATCAATCTAAAAATTGAAAAAGTAAAAGAATACATACAATTGGGACAATTAAATTTTTCTGAAATTGCTTATGCTTTAAATTATAAATCGAGTAGCCACTTGTCGAGACAATTCAAAACAATTACAGGGATGTCTATGAGTACATATAAAAATTTAGAGCATTGGAATAGAAAAAAACTAGACCAAATTGTATAAATAAGAATCCGAATTATGTAAAGCTTTCTCAAGGCTTCTGTTTAGCTTTACACTATAAAATTAAAGCAAATGGAACACACCTATCCTATTCACGGAATGAGTTGTAATGGCTGTAGAGCACATGTTGAAAAAACGCTTTCTAAAGTTGATGGCGTAAGTAGTGTATCTGTAGATTTAGATAAGGCTGAAGCCACTATTGCTATGGATTCTCATATCTCCTTAGAAACTTTTCAAGAAGCATTAGCTGCCGACGGGGGTGGTTATAGCATTCATAAGCCAGGAGATCACCAGCATACAAAAGAAGAAAAAGTAAAAAAAGCTACAGGTCAAGGTACTGGCACATTTTATTGCCCTATGCATTGCGAAGGAGATAAAACCTATGACAAACCTGGAGATTGTCCCGTATGCGGAATGGACTTAGTAGAGGAACAAAATTTAAGCGTTTCCAATAGTGAACAATGGACGTGCCCTATGCATCCAGAAGTTATTAGGGATGAACCAGGTAGTTGTCCTATTTGCGGAATGGATTTAGTTCCGATGCAACCTGATACTTCTGCAGAGGAAAAGACCTATAAAAAACTTTTGAGAAAATTCTGGATAGCTTTTGGTTTCACACTACCCATCTTCATCATTGCGATGAGTGAAATGATACCAAACAATCCTTTATATAACCTGCTAGAACAAAAATGGTGGAATTGGATACAGTTCTTATTATCTATCCCTGTTGTTTTTTATGCTACTTGGGTATTTTTCCAAAGAGCCTATAGAAGTGTAAAAACTTGGAACCTAAATATGTTCACGCTAATCGGTATTGGTGCAGGTGTTGCTTGGATTTTTAGTTTTTTCGGAATGTTATTTCCAGACTTTTTTCCTGCACAGTTTAAAACAGAAACAGG
The DNA here is from genome assembly GCF_000186265.1 of Cellulophaga algicola DSM 14237. Lineage (NCBI taxonomy): Bacteria > Pseudomonadati > Bacteroidota > Flavobacteriia > Flavobacteriales > Flavobacteriaceae > Paracellulophaga > Paracellulophaga algicola. The sequence goes on along the minus strand of NC_014934.1, from coordinate 4,021,492 downwards.
AGCTGTACATGTGTATTTTGAAGCTGCAACGGTGATTCTTACGTTAGTTTTAATGGGACAAGTGCTAGAAGCTAGAGCACACAGCAGAACAAACACTGCGGTAAAAGAGCTATTAAAATTGGCACCTAATAAGGCACTCCTGGTGGTTAACGGTGAGGAAAAAGAGGTTTCTATTGATAAAATAAAAAAAGGAGATATTCTAAGGGTTAAGCCAGGAGAAAAGATTCCTGTAGATGGTGCTATTATAGAAGGGGATACAAGTGTTGATGAATCCATGATTTCTGGAGAGCCTGTACCCGTTAGTAAAACGGTAGCGGATAAGGTGAACAGCGGAACAATTAACGGAAATCAGTCATTCTTAATGGAAGCCGAAAAAGTAGGGAATGAAACCCTTTTATCGCAAATTGTAAAAATGGTAAACGATGCAAGCCGTAGCCGTGCTCCTATTCAGAATTTAGCAGATAAGGTTTCTGGGTATTTTGTTCCTGTTGTAGTTTTTATTTCAGTTGTTACTTTTATTGTTTGGGCAATTTGGGGACCAAATCCTGCTTATGTTTTTGCTTTAGTAAATGCTATTTCTGTATTAATAATTGCTTGTCCTTGTGCATTAGGTTTAGCAACACCCATGTCTATTATGGTGGGTGTGGGTAGTGGTGCTAAGAATGGTGTTTTAATAAAAAATGCCGAGGCTTTAGAGATCATGGATAAAGTTGATACTTTAATTGTAGATAAAACAGGTACGATTACTGAAGGAAAACCTACCGTTGAAAAAATAGGTGTTGTGAGTGATTTATCTGAGAAAGATGTCCTAAAATTTATTGTCGCATTAAATAATCAGAGTGAACATCCGCTTGCGGCTGCGACCTTAAAATATGGTAAAGAACAACAGGCTGAAGTAGTAACCATAGAAAAATTCAATGCAGTAACAGGCAAAGGGGTTGAAGGAGAAATTAAGGGTGAAAAAATCCGCTTAGGAAATGAAAAAATGATGGCGCATGCTGATGCTAAAATTCATAAAAATATAGCCGATGAAGTACTTACGTATCAAAAAGAAGGAAAAACAGTATCCTATCTTGCTGTAGGCACAACTGTTGTTGGGTATGTAGTTATTGGCGATAAAATAAAGACGACTAGCGCACAAGCAATCAAGGAATTACAAGACAAAGGTATTGCCGTAATTATGCTTACGGGAGATAATCGCGAAACAGCAGCCGCAGTTGCAAAACAATTAAATTTAACCGATTTTAAAGCGGGTATGTTACCCGAAGATAAATTAAATGAAGTAAAAAAATTACAAGATGATGGGCATATTGTAGCCATGGCCGGTGACGGAATAAATGACGCCCCTGCCCTAGCACAAAGTAATGTTGGGATCGCTATGGGTACCGGTACTGATGTGGCTATTGAAAGTGCTATGATTACTTTAGTGAAAGGAGATTTACACGGTATCGTCAAAGCTAGAAGCTTGAGTGAAGCCGTCATGAAAAATATTAAACAGAATTTGTTTTTCGCTTTAATTTACAATACCATTGGTATCCCTATTGCTGCAGGCGTATTATTTCCGTTTTTCGGGATGTTATTATCTCCAATGATAGCAGCATTAGCCATGAGTTTTAGCTCTGTATCGGTTATAACCAATGCCTTACGATTAAAAAGTGTAAAAATAGATTCCTAAAGGAAAGAAAAAAATGAATAGTATTTCTGAAAAAGAATTAGCAGCTATTGAAGCTGTAAAATTTATTAAAAATAATATGACCATAGGTTTAGGAACAGGGTCTACAGCTGCCTATATGATTACGCATTTAGGAGAACGAATAAAAAAAGAAGGCCTGATTATTTACGGAGTTCCTACTTCAGAAGCTACTGAAAAATTTGCGCTAAAAAATGGTATTAAAATCCTATCGTTAGAAGAAGTAAAAAAAATAGACATTACTATTGATGGTGCAGATGAGTTTGATACTTACCTTCAATTAATTAAAGGCGGAGGTGGCGCATTATTAAGAGAAAAAATAATTGCATCAAACTCTGAATTCAACATCATAATTGCCGACTCTGGTAAACAAGTATCTCGCTTAGGAGCATTTAGACTTCCGATTGAAACCGTCCCTTTCGCAACTAAAAAAATAGCAGATCAATTACATCAAAAAGGCTTAGACCCTATACTAAGAAAAAAAGGAGAAACAGTATTTTCGACAGACGAAAAGAATTACATTTTAGATGTAAATATTTTACCTTTCTATAATTTAGAATCTCTAAACCAAGAATTAATCGCTATTCCTGGAATTGTAGAAACCGGCTTATTTTTAACTACAACTGACTTAGTACTAATGGGAAAGGGGTCCAAAGTAATTCATTTTAAAAAAAATAAACCAAATAAAAAAAATCGTAAAACACTGATTAATAGCGCTCTAATTATTTGTTAATAAGTAATAAACCACTACCCTAGTCTAAAAACGATGTTCGGCTTATTTTTGCAAACTTTAGATAAGCATGGATAGATTAAAGATTGGAGATAAAGTATACAATACAAAACAAGATGGTTTTGATGATTTCATTAGATATTCATTTTCTGAAGTAGAAAAATTAACGAAGACTTTAGCTATCTTGAAAAATGGCACTCGCTTATACAATGAGCCAAAAATCTCCTTCATCACAGAAGATATTGGATACTCTGTTGCGAGACAAAGAGGAACACATTGGCATTTAGTTTCCTTACAAGCCATACGCAATGCTCAAATAGAAAATGAAAAAATAGCAGCTTACGATTGGTTTGAACAAAAGAAATTCTCTTTGAGAGAAAAACAATGGATTTATACCAAGTTTAAAGAAAATAACCAACAGTAATAATTTAGTTATTTACTATTACCATTACTTCTTTTAGTGTAATTCTATGGCTATTTATGATTTGGTTTTCCCTATCGTATTTAAATATTTTACGATCATTTGATAATTTGTAATTGCAAATATGATAAATGTAAATAGCATTAAAATCCAAATAATAAACATTTTGGATCCTGGAACGTCAGAGAATAGAAGTATCATTTGAGTGATAAACCCGACCAACCACGTCAATACAATTATAACACCCACTACTCCCATTGCCTTATCAAGTTTTAATGTTAGCCCCATTTTTCTTAAAATCATAGATGGAATTAATAAAATAAAAGACGTAAAAATATATCCAAAAGCTGCCCACATAACCATTAACATTGGGGTTTTCTCAAATAAAAGTACTAAATCAATAAATTTAAAACTGAATTCCGTCATATTTTTTTTCTAAAGCGGTGATCTGTAATAAGGCCTTTTCTTTATACCCTAATAATTTTGCTAAAATAACGGGAGGGAATTCTGCAATTCCAATATTAAACATAGTAATGCTTTCATTATAAAATTCTCTGCGATCGGCAATAGCATCTTCTATTCCAGAAACCCTTTGCTGTAGCATGGTAAAATTTTTATTTGCCTTTAAGTCAGGATAATTCTCTGAGATCACAAAAATGGAATTTACCAATGCATCCATTTGATTTGATAACCCTATCTTTTCTTCTTGCTTGTTGGAGCTAAAATAAGAAGTTCTAAGTTCTGTAAGTTTTGTAAGCGTAGCTTCTTCATAATGCATGCTTTCTTTAACAACTTTAATCAGATTTGGAATCTCATCTGCACGCTGTTTTAAAAGCACATCAATATTAAAAAATGCCTTATCTACATTGTTTTTTAGCATAATTAATTTGTTATAAGAAGAAATAATTACACTAATTATACCTACGATTAATAAAGCAATAATGGAATACGAAATTAATGGACTCATTTTTTTTATTTAGTTAGTTGGTTCAGAATCTTGATATGGTGAATTATAAGGATTATTTGCTCTTTGTGGATTAAAGTCTTCATTTTCTTCATAGGAACCGTCAGTTTCCGTAGCGCTATCATATTCAATTTCATAGATGGATTCCGTTTGATTTGAATCGAAAAATTGTGGTTCGCTAATACTTATTTTATGTTTTGTAATATCTATAGGTGTCACTAATACTACCGCTACTAAAAAACCAAAGAATGAGCAAAAAAGTGTAAGCGAATTTAACAATGGTTTAAACGTATTATAATGTTTTACATTTTCTGAAGGAGCAATTGCAAATACTTTTTTTATATTTTCATACTCAAATATTGGTTCATTATCGGACTGTATACTTGCCTTTCCTATAAGTAACACACTATCATTTTCTTGCAATAAATATTGGGTATATCGTTTACCTGACCCTATATATGAATCATATTCTGATACGTATACAAATTCTATTTTATCTGGTATTACCTTAATAATTCCTGTCTCGTCTAAGACATAAAATGTATTACATTTAATCTCATCAAAAATACTACTGTAGCTTTTGTCTCCATCTTTATCCGTACTAATATTTTCTATTTTATACCTATACCCAATACATGGTATGGAACCTATGGGCGATTCTAAATGCTCAATGGTTCTTAATTTTCCTTCAATTTCCGCTAAGCCCATTGCCACAGATCTAATTTTAGAGGTAGGCAGCGTACTTTGGTATTTTAAGAATCTACTTTTAGTATTGGGTAGTATAAATTTTAGAAATGGAATGGCAAAAAGCAAAAAGAAAATGGCATAAAAGCCAACGTAATATAAAGCAATTATAACTACTAAAACAGCTAGGTAACCTAGAAGTTTCTTCCAGATAGGTGTTGCCTCAATATCATATTTTTTATTAATTTTATCTTGTTCTACACGAGCCTTCTTTACGCCTGATATTCCGGAATATATCATTCCTATAAAGGCTAGAATAAATACAGAAATAAAGAGTAGGGCAAACATTACATAAGTAATGGGCCTATAAATTAAACTAGAAAGTAATACAAGTAGTGGGTTGATAACAAAAAATAACCATCCATTAAATTTGGCTTTAAAAAGCCCTGAAAAAATAACGGTATGAAATAGGGCCACGAAGCAACTAAAAATCATCAAAAAAATAATTCCCGCTGTTGTTACCTCATTTTTTGTTAATAATTCTAAAGTTTCATTCATCTACTTTAGTTACTAACAAATATTCATAATTGTTTTCTTGAACCGCATATTTTCCATTTAATTCATCAAAATTACTATTAAAAAGCAATAAATCATCCTTAAAATTCCATTTCCCTATAGTCGTTAAAGTATCATTAGCTTTCCGAATAGTACTTTTCCCTGTTTTATCTCCATATTGAATAATTTTAGTAGCTGCTAAACTATGTGTAGTAGATAAGTCTAATTCTATTATTTTTTGAACAATACTATCGGGTAAGTTTTTAGATTGATTATAATAGGAATCGCTACTGTACTTGTAATATTCATCATAAATTCTAGAACAATGCTGCAATTTACAAAGCTCCATGAAATTAGATTTTATAATGTAGAGGCTATCTAAATTTTTGGTAGCAGCGACTTTCCATTTTTGACTTAAAAAAGTAGTATCAATTTTGAAGTGCTCTTTTTTTAAATGGAGTGTATCCAATTTCCAGTGGGTTCCTTTTTTTGCTCCCCCTCCCCGGCTATTAAAATTTTCAAATACAGTCGTGGTGTAATTTGCTTTAGAAATTTGTTCCCTCACGAATAATGGAGGTGCCTCCATGACTAAAAGTTCTGTAATAAAAAAATAATTTTTTCTAATTTCCTTTAAATAAAAAGTCCCATTATGATCTGTTACTGTTTCACCAACCAAACAACTATCTATAGGGTTTCCATTAAAATCTACAATAGTTCCTGATAGGGCTGGCCGCACTAATCTTGAAATACAAGAACTGCATACTACTAAAACGCTAATGAAGATTATTATTTTTCTCATAAAAATAGATATGCCTCGTAATTAAACACAAATATAAAAAACGGAGCTTCTATTTTTTTAGTATGTAAATAAGGACAAACTATCGCTTAATTCCTCAGAAAATCCTGTAAATTAATATTCCTACCGATAAAGATATACCAAACACCTATAGATAAAAACATTTCATACTATTTAAAGAACTTATAAATTTAATTAGGACTAGTTTAAGGCTAATAATTAAAACTCAAACCCATGAAAAATCTAAAAACCTACTATGTTATTTCTTTGGTAATTTTCTCCTTAGCTATGCTAGGAGCTGTCCTTAATAGCATTGTTAATTACGATGCCATTGTTCTGAAAATTATAAAACTAGGGTACCCTACTTCTGTTTTACAAATACTAGGTGCTGCTCAAGTTATTGGTATCAGTATTTTAATTTTTAACAAAACCAATTGGATTCGGGAATGGGCCTATGCAGGCTTCTTTATGAACCTCTTTTTTGGAATTGTTGCACATCTACTGGCTAAAGATGGTAACGGAGCTACCGCCGTTGTTTGCTTAATAATATTACTGATTAATTATGTAGTTTATAAAAAAATGAAGGGAATAAAAAAGCAAGTAAGAAAACAGAAACAATATGAGCCTATTTTAAAAAAGGTAGTGTAAAAAAAATAAAAGCCGACAAAGAATTTGTCGGCTTTATAAATTATAAGAATGTAGCAAAGCGCTCAAAATGGCAGGTATATCCATTAGGCCTTTTCAATAAAAAATCTTGATGTTCTGGTTCTGCTAACCAAAAGGTGGTGTAAGGCTCTAAGGTTGTTACGGCATCTCCTTCCCATCGTCCTGATGCATTTACAATAGCAATAACCTCTTCGGCTATAGCTTTCTCTTCTTCATTTTGAATGAATATTGTTGATCTGTAACTAGCACCACGATCATTTCCTTGTTGGTCTACAGTTGTTGGGTTATGAATTCTAAAGAAATAATCTAATATTTCTTTAAATGATGTTTCTGTAGGGTCATAGGTAAGTTCTATTCCTTCTGCATGGCTCGTATGATTATGATAGGTAGGGTTTTCATTTTCGCCACCAATATAACCCACCTCAGTATCTTTTATGCCTGGGCGAACTCTAAACAAATCTTCCATTCCCCAAAAACATCCACCGGCGATATATGCTTTTTTTAATGCACTCATAATTTTAATGTTCTATATTTTGAATAAATTCTTGTTTTAACTTCTCTATTTTAGGTGCTATAATACCCCTACAATAGGCCGCTTCTTTATTTTTAGTAAAATAGTCTTGATGGTAGTCTTCCGCTTTAAAAAAACCGCGAAATTCAGCCAGTTCTGTACGGATGTTTTTAGCATGTTCCATACGCATTTCTTGTAATATGTTTAGCGAAACTTCTTCTTGCTCCTTAGAATGATACAGCACTATAGAACGATATTGAGAACCATAATCTCCCTTCATATACGTATCTAAGGTAGGGTTATGGTTGCTCATAAATAATTTAAGAACATCACTAAACGTTATACGTGTGGTATCAAACCTTACTTGAATTACTTCAGCATGCCCTGTTTTACCAGAACACACTTCTCTGTAGGTTGGTATTCCTGGACAATTACCTCCTGCATATCCAGAAACTACATCCTTAACACCTTCTATATGTCTAAAAACTGCTTCTAAACACCAAAAGCAACCACCACCAAATGTAGCCGTTTCTATTTTTGACATACCGTTTTAGTTTTATTTTGCAACTGAAGTATCTAATACCATCGATTCTGAATTTACGCAATAACGCAAACCACTTGGTTCAGGGCCATCAGGAAAAATGTGTCCTAAATGTGAATCGCAGGTATTACATAACACTTCAACGCGAACCATTCCAAAAGATGAATCTTTAATATATTTAATAGCATTCTCTTTTATAGGCTGTGTAAAACTCGGCCAACCAGTTCCTGATTCAAACTTTATAGTAGAATCAAAAAGAGGGGTATCACATCCAGCACAATTATATTGCCCTGCCTCATAACTAGTACAAAGCGCTCCTGTATGTGCTACTTCTGTACCTTTTTTACGCATTACTCTATATTGCTCAGGAGTTAATTGCGCTTTCCATTCTTCCTCAGACTTTTCTACTCGCTTATCTGGCTCAGGGTTTCCTGTTGTAGCAAACGAAATAATATTTTTCCATGTTAACATAACAATTTTTCTTTTTTAACTAATTCAATTTTTCGCCTAAATATACTTCAAAAGCTTTAGTCGTAAGTACTCTAATACTAGAAAAATTAGTCGAAAAGGATAGTCAAAACATACAAGTTTGGGAGCGCTATAAACTAAATTAATTATTACATAACTATTCTATGCAGTGTAACCAATGTTACTGACTAGCCCTAAGACTAAAAGTAAATTTGCAATAATAAATCATAGATTGATGAAAAAACATTCCTACATAAGCTTTTTTTTATTCCTTACCGGTTTACTAGTTAGTGCGCAAGATTTAGTTCCAATTACTAAAAGTGAAGTCCAGACTAAAGTGTCTGACCATAATACAGCTATTAAAATTTCTGAAGAAGAATTTAATCAAGCAAGAGCAGATTATAGACAAACCAACGCTGTGTTTTTACCCAACATAACAGCAAGTCATACCGCAATGGCAACCACAAATCCATTAATGGCTTTTGGATCTAAATTAAATCAGGAAATTTTAAGTGCAAATGATTTTAGTCCAGCATTGTTAAATGATCCTTCCCAAATTGAAAATTACGCTACAAAACTTGAAATTCAGCAACCATTACTAAATTTCGATGGCCTTTATCAGCGTAAAGCTGCCAAATCTAAAATGGACGCTATGTCTTTACAAACAGAGCGCACAGAAGATTATTTAATATTTGAAGTAGACAAATCATACATGCAATTACAATTAGCTTACAAAGCAGTGGCCGTTTTAGAAAAAGCCTTAGAAGCTGCAGATGTCAATAAAAAATTAGCAGAAGATAGTTTTAAACAAGGGTATTTACAACGTGCAGATGTATTGAATGTTGAAGTACGGGTTACCGAAATTCAAAATCAGTTACAAAGCGCTAAGAGTAATGTTCAAAATGCATCAAATTATTTATCATTTTTAATGAATGATAAAACGTATGTGGTATACATACCAGCTGATGAATTAACCGTTTCTACTTTGACTATTGAAGATAAAACAGTTTCTGAAAATCGTTCAGATATTAAAGCGATGCAATTAGCGTCAAATGCCTATGAAGCCATGAATAAAGCTGATAAGATGGCCTTTCTACCGCGATTAAATGCCTTTGGTAGTTATGAATTATATGATGATCAACTATTCCAAGGTGATGCCAATGGATATCTATTTGGAGCGCAATTAAGTTGGGATATTTTTCAAGGGTCAAAACGTTTTGGAAAAGCACAAAAAAGTAAATCTGAATTTGAAAAATCTAAATTAGAATACAGTCAATATGTATCACAAAGTAATTTAGAATTGAATAAAGCAAAACGTGCCTTTTTAGATTCCAAAAATAAATTAAAACTAAGTGCATTAGCTATGGAACAATCAGAAGAATCATTGCGTATTAGAACCAATAGATTTAAAGAAGGTTTAGAAAAAACATCAGATTTACTACTAGCCGATACCCAATATGCACAGAAGCAACTAGAATACTATCAAACTATTTTTGAATACAATTACGCACAAGCTTATTTACAGTTTTTAACGAAATAAAATATAGCCTTAATCCTTCCAAGTAAAAGGCGCCAATACGTAACTATAAGAGTTCCTTTTGCTCTGAAAAGCGCTAGGGAAATAAAAAAATAAAACAAAAAATAAAATGAAAAAAACATATACCATCGTAGCATTTTCTTTCGCCTTGCTATTTGCTAGTTGTGGAAGTGAGGATAACAAGCCTGTTGTAGATAATTCATCCGCAATTAATGTAGAAGTCATTCAAGTAGAAACAAATGACACTAGTCCTTTTTTAAGTGCAAGTGGAAAAATACAAGCTACAAATAGTGCAGAATTAAGCACGAGAATGATGGGTTACGTAACTAAAGTTTATGTCAATGTTGGGGATAACGTGCGTAAAGGACAATTATTAGTGTCTATTAATAATAGTGATTTACAAGCCAAAAGAGCGCAAGTAAACGCAGGAATAACAGAAGCCAATGCTGCTTTTAATAATTCCCAGAAAGACTACAACCGCTTTAAAAATTTGTTTGCAGAAAAAAGTGCTTCTCAAAAGGAAATGGATGATATGACCGCAAATTTTGAAATGGCAAAGGCGCGTTTAGAAGCTGCCAACCAAATGAAAAACGAAATCAACGCACAGTTTGCTTACAGCAATATTACGGCGCCTTTTAGCGGAATTATAACTAGTAAAAATGTAGAAGCTGGCAACATGGCTAATCCTGGTGTGCCCTTGATAAGTATGGAAACACCTGGAAATTTTGAAGTGATGGCGATGATTCCTGAGACAGAAATTTCTGCGATTGAAAAAGAAAGTACTGTTGATGTGTTGGTTAAATCAATTCATAAAACGATAAAAGGGAAAGTTACAGAAGTAAGTACTTCCGCTAAAAATACAGGTGGACAATATTTAGTAAAAATAACTTTAGACAAAACAGATGCCAATATTTTATCAGGGATGTTTACAACGGTGCAATTTCCTGTGGAAAGAAAAGCAACGGCTGCAATGGTTTTAATACCTACTGATGCTATCGTAACAAACGGACAATTATCGGGTGTCTATACCGTAAGCCAGAGTAACACTGCAATGTTACGATGGTTGCGCTTAGGAAGAACTTTTGGAGATCAAGTAGAGGTATTATCTGGTTTAAATTCAGACGAAGCGTATATCGTTTCTGCAGATGGTAAATTGTTTAATGGCGTGAAAATTATCCCATCCTCAATCGTTCCCAAAGGGAAGGAAGCCAATTTGGAAACTAAGTGATATAAATATACTTTAAATACTCATGATTGTCGGTTTGAAGAAGCGTTTTCAAGCTATAAAAAATATATTAACTAAAAATAACCCATAACATTTCTCTTTCCTTTGGAAAGGGTTAGGGATAGGAATATGAAAGAAGGAATCGCAGGTAAAATTGCCAAAGTCTTTATGCAGTCTAAGCTTACAGTGCTTTTAATGATTGTATTTATGGTGGTGGGTGTGTACAGTTCGTTTTTAATTCCACGAGAAGAAGAGCCACAAATTGATGTGCCTATGGCAGACATTTTTGTGGGGTATCCTGGAGCAAGCCCTACGGAAGTAGAGTCCCGTGTAATTAAGCCATTGGAGCAATTAATTTCAAACATCAAAGGCGTAGAATACGTATACTCTACTTCCTCGAAAGAACAAGGAATGGTGATCGTGCAGTTTTATGTGGGCGAAGATATTGAACGCAGTTTTGTAAAATTGTACAACGAAATTAACAAGCACATGGATCAAATGCCGGCAGGTGTGACATTTCCATTAGTAAAAACACGTGCAATTGATGATGTACCCATGTTGGGATTAACCTTATGGAGTGAAAATTACGACGATTACCAATTAAACCAAATGGCTCAAGAACTTGAGGCTGAAATTAAAAAAGTTAACGATGTTGCTACGACCCATAAAATTGGTGGTAGAGACCGCCAATTGCGGGTAGTTTTAGATAAAGATAAATTAGCTGCTAGTGGATTAGATTTCTTGTCGGTTTCAGAAATGATTAAAGCAAATAACAGCCAATTAAATGCTGGTAGTTTTGATAAAAATGATACTGAGTTTTTAGTAAATACAGGCGCCTTTTTAGCTTCGGTTACTGATGTAGAAAATTTGGTAGTTGGTGTACAACAAAATCAGCCTATTTATTTAAAGCAAGTCGCTAAAATTATTGATGGCCCAGAAGTACCACAAAACTATGTGAGTTTAGGTTACGGAAAAGGAAGCGTTAAATCGGCTGATTATAAGTCGGAATATCCTGCAGTAACTATTTCTGTTGCAAAACGAAAAGGTGCAGATGCCATGAAAATTGCAGAAGTAATTATTGATAAAACAGATCATTTACGAAGCAATTTAATTCCTGATGATGTTCATGTAGAGATTACCAGAAATTACGGAGAAACAGCATCGCATAAAGTATCGGAATTATTGTGGCACCTTATTGGTTCTATCTTTGCGGTAACCCTTGTCGTGATGTTAGCCATGGGTTGGCGTGGTGGATTGGTCGTGTTTTTATCCGTTCCCATTACGTTTGCCTTAACCTTGTTGAGCTATTATATGATGGATTACACGTTAAACCGTATTACCTTATTCGCGTTAGTATTTGTAACCGGAATTGTCGTCGATGACTCCATTATTATTGCCGAAAATATGCATCGGCATTTTAAAATGAAACGCTTACCGTTTAAAGATGCTGCTTTATATGCGATAAACGAAGTTGGGAACCCTACCATTCTAGCAACATTTACCGTAATAGCATCTGTTTTACCTATGGCTTTTGTCTCTGGACTAATGGGTCCATATATGGCTCCAATGCCTATAGGGGCGTCAATAGCAATGATATTATCTCTGTTTGTAGCCTTAACGATCACGCCTTACTTAGGGTATATTTTCCTAAGAGAAAAAGAGAAGAAAGGTGTAGAAGAAAAACAAGAAAAGCCTATTGAAGAGACGTTAATTTATAGAATTTATAACAAATTTGAACGTCCATTATTAGAAAACAAAGCAAAACGTTGGTTGTTTTTAGGAGGAACATTTTTAGTATTGATGATAACCATGGTGTTATTTTTTACTAAATCAGTTGCCGTAAAAATGCTGCCATTTGATAATAAGAATGAGTTTCAGGTGGTTATTGATATGCCAGAAGGGACAACGCTAGAACGTACAGGTGTTGTAGCACAAGAAGTGTCTCAATACTTATCAACACGACCAGAAGTAGTGAATTATCAAAACTACGTGGGCACCTCTGCTCCAATAACGTTTAATGGTTTGGTGCGCCACTATGATCTTCGTGGAGGAAGCAATATGGCAGATATCCAAGTAAATTTAATAGACAAAGAAGAACGTGATATTCAAAGTCATGGCATTGCTAAAATAATGCGTCCAGATATTCAGAAAATTGCTGCAAAATATAACGCTAATATTAAGTTAGTAGAAGTGCCACCAGGACCTCCTGTACTATCAACAATTGTGGCAGAAGTGTATGGCCCGGATTATAACGAACAAATTAAAATTGCCGATGGCGTTCAAAAGATCTTAAAAAACACAGATGATGTGGTGGATATTGATTGGATGGTTGAAGCAGATCAAACGGAGTATCAATTTGATATTAACAAAGAAAAAGCCATGTTGTATGGTGTTGCACCACAACAAATTGCGTATACCATGAATATGGCAATGTCTAACAGAGCCATTACAAATTTATATGATGAAGATGCGGTTACTCAAGTTGGTTTAGTATTGGCTTTAGATGAAAAGGAGAAATCTACCGTTACAGATATTTCTCAATTGAAAGTGAAATCGACACAGGGAAATATGGTTCCTATTGCAGATTTAGTAACGATTACAGCTAGAACAGCAGCAAAAAGTATTTACCATAAAAACCAAAAACGTGTTGTTTATGTAATGGCAGATATGGCTGGAGAATTAGAAAGTCCGGCGTATGCTATTCTTGGAATGGAAGAAAAATTAAAAGAAATTCCGTTACCAAAAGGCTACGAGTTAAACGAAATGTATTTAGGTCAGCCCGAGTTTGAAGACAATTATACTGTAAAATGGGATGGAGAATGGCAAATTACTTTAGAAGTATTCAGAGATTTAGGAATTGCCTTTTTAGGCGCTATTATCTTAATATACATTTTAATCGTAGGTTGGTTCCAAAACTTTAAAGCACCAATTGTCATGATGGTTGCAATTCCGCTCTCTTTAATCGGAATTATTTTAGGACATTGGATTATGGGAGCATTCTTTACCGCAACATCATTTATTGGGATGATTGCTTTAGCGGGAATTATGGTACGAAATTCTGTTTTATTGATTGATTTTATCAATATAAGAACAGCAGAAGGTGTACCCTTAAAACAAGCAGCTATCGAAGCAGGAGCTGTGCGTACTACACCTATTCTATTAACTGCTGGAACTGTTGTTATTGGAGCTTTTGTCATCTTATTTGATCCAATTTTTCAAGGTTTAGCCATCTCTTTAATGGGCGGAACTATAGTTTCTACGGTGCTTACCTTATTAGTAGTTCCCTTAGTATATTATATGATAGAAAAGAAAAATTATAAATAATTAAATTCTGAGTTGTCAACTCCCCTGTTCGGTTTGATAATTCAGAATAATAACTAAAAAACCAACACTATGAAATTAGTTATCGTTACCGCAGTTGAAGAATACCAAAAAGACGTCTTAACCCTTTTTAAAAATGCAAATATTGAGAAATTTAGTAGTTCTGATATTGATGGGCACAAAAGTGATTCCACAATTTTAATGGCTTCTAATTGGTTTTCTTCAGGAAAAGGAGGAAGTCAATCGAGTATGTTTTTCTCTTTTACAGAAGATGAAAATATTGATACTTTATTCGATTTAATAAAAGAATTTAATAAAAGTATAGAAACTAATAACCCCTTAAAAGCGGCGGTGGTTCCTATTGAAAAATCTATATAAATTTAAAATTAATTAGAAATGATGAACACCTATTTTAGAGTAATTGTTGGTATCATGGTATTATTGAGTGTTGTACTAACTGTATATGTAAGTGTTAACTGGTTATGGTTTACCGTGTTCATTGGGGTTAATTTAATACAGTCTGCTTTTACAAAATGGTGTCTATTAGAAACTATTTTGGTGAAATTAGGGGTTAAAAAATAATACGCTTTCTTATCTTGAAAAAAGCATGTATTCTTAACCTATCTCCTATTAATTATTGCCAATGTTCTTGACAACACGTTTTTAAACAAAAAAAGTCAATACCCCTATGTACAGACTTTTTTTTTCGCCTTTAGAATCCCATTTAATGGGTTCAATTATTCCCTGTTGAGCATGAGCTAAAAAACCAATAAATACTACTTGAAGTAAAATGGTTTTTTAATGTCTCAGTACATAATATAAGCGCTAAGATTTTGAATATTCTTAGCGCTTATAAATATTGTTAAAACATAGTTCTTATGCTTAGTCCATGACAAACTTGAAGCCTGCCGTAATGATACTAGAACTAAAAGTGGTATCTCTATCGTATTGATAAAACTTTAAGTCAATACTTTTAAGACCAAATTGCCAAAGATGGGCTTTCGCGAAAATATCTGTATAGGATACTCCAAAACCGAATTGGTTTGCTGAGTATTCAGAAAGGTCATAATCTGACGTATAAAACTCATCCGTAGATAAAGCACTTTCGTAGGTATTGAAATAGTCTGCTGCCGTTTGATTGTAGAATCTGTATGATGGATATAAGGTAAACTTATTTGTTATTTTAACCGGTACTTCAATGCTCGCTGTATGCGAAGTAATCCCCCAATCATCAAAATAATAACGATAAAAAGTACGTACTGTAACGGTTTCATTGAGGTACCAATTTAAACGACCCCCAGCTGCCACTTTAAATCTAGAATCGGGTAGACGTTCAACAGCATCGGCCAATTGAAAATTATCAATAAATGAATCTGCTATATCACTGAAATAAACTCTTTGGAATGGGGTTGATAACAGTCCGTCTTGTTGCACAAAATCTAATGCTAATGAACCTTGTACCTTTTTGTGTAATATCTGTGACAACCCAAAACCTACCGAATAAGAGTTACGTCCTTCACTATCAAACGCTGTAAATCTAGGATTATAATTCGTATTGCCTGTAATGGTGTTTTGAGTAAACAAACGATCACTTAAACCAGCTCCTCCTTCTCCAAAAGGTCTTAACTCTGTAGGATAAATAGCATTCCAAGTATCTATGTAAACATTACCGTTTACACTTATTTCAGTGTTTTTTTCATTAAAAAGCTTGGTGTAACTACCGCCAACTCCCAAGGAAAAATAATCATACTCCGAAGATATTGATAACTTAGTAGACCAAATATCGTTTCTATCATCTGAGCTATGGCTATAACTTCCAGTTATATTTGCCCATAAATCACTGCTTGAAGCACCAGAAGATGCTTGAAAAGGGTCTGCAAGACCATCATCAAAAGGTCCTACATTACTAGAAGATGCAGAAGTATATGCAGAAACTCCAGCATCAATGGTAAGCACATCGTCATCATTTAATGGAATAGAAACTATGAAGGTTCCTGTAACATCTGTTAATTCTTCGGTACCTATACCTCCACTTACGGCAGCATTGTCACCATCCTGAGAATAATAACTTGTTAAGAAGTCTACTTCAGTAGTTTCTAACACGCGTTTTTTATAAGCTTTTGTTTCTTCTTGAGCTGTTTGAGCGTGCGCTTTCGCAAAAGCGAATACACACATAAAAATAACTATTTTTTTCAAGTGATTTTCCATATTAGTTACAGCCGCAGCCTCCTCCTGTTTTTCCTCCATTGGCGCCTACAGCAGCCTCACGATAAGAGTGCGCAGTCGTTACATTACGATCGCATTTTTTTTCTGAAAGCACCATATCTGGGTCGTTTATATTGACCTTTTCATATTCTTTAACCACAACACAACTACTAAAATTAATAGCTATTACTGTGAGATAAATAATCTTTTTAATCATAATTTGTCTATTTTAATATTCTTTGACTTGGTAATATTTCCTTGATCATCTATAATAATACATTCTATCTGAGGTAACTGATTTATCCTATCTAAACCTGCTTCTTTACCCATCACAAACACAGAGGTCGCGAGCGCATCTGCAAGTTCTGCTTTAGGCGCAAAAACGGTCACACTTATAATCCCACTAGAAGGATAGCCTGTACGTGGATCTATAATATGTGTGTATCGCTTACCGTTAAAGTTTACGTACTTCTCATAATTACCTGAGGTTACTACTGCTCCATTGGTTATAGGGAGTAATGCAAATACTTTATTTTTATTCATTGGGTTTGTAATAGCAACTTTCCACTCGCTCCCATCTGGTTGTTTTCCCCAAGTATTCATATCTCCAGAAGCATTTATAATTCCCGAGGATACTCCTTTTTCTATTAGTAATGCTTTTGCTTTATCTGCAGCATATCCTTTGCCTATAGCACCAAAACCAATTTTCATTCCCTCTAGCTTAAGAAATACAGTACTATTCTTTTTATCTAAAACGATATTCTTAAAACCTACTTTTAGTACAGAGGATGCAATTTCTTCTTCTGATGGCATTGCCGTCATACTGCCATCAAACTTCCAGATATAATCCATTGATGCGTAACTAATATCAAAAGCTCCATCGGTAAGTTTTGATATTCCAATAGCTCTTTCAATCAAATTAAAAAGCTCTTTATCAACCTTTACTGGTTGTATACCTGCATTTTTATTGATCGCAGAAGTTTGCGAATTAACATCCCAAGAAGAAATAAGCTTTTCTATTCTCGTAATTTCGGCTATAGCAATATCTATGCTTATATTACCTTGTAATTCATTATCTGCAACTACCGTTATATCAAAACGGCTCCCCATAAGTTTGAGTGTCCGTTTATAAGGTTGTTGTGCTAAGCATACCAATGAAAATAGTGTGACCAGCAAAGTAATGTATGTTTTCAAATTATTTTGTAAAAGCATTTAATTCTTTGATATAATTTTCAGGTGTAGTCTTTTTGTAGCTTGTCTCCCCCAGCACTTTACCCTTACTATCTAGAACTACCACAAATGGAAAGACGCCATTTCTATTATACCATTCTGCTAGTTGAGCATTTGCCTTTGTTTGAGTATCTGATAATGCATTATTTTTTCGCCTAGGGAAATCTGCCTGAAGCATTACATAATGTTCTCCTGCATATTTTTTAAATTTATCTGTACTCCAAATTTCACGATCAAGCTTAATACAAGGTGCACACCAATCTGATCCTTGAAAAACAAGAATTATAGGTTTACTTTCTTTTACAGCGATAGCTTTTGCTTTTACAAAATCCGTCTGCCATTCTTGAGCACTTACTGTAGTACCAAAAGCAACAAAAATCACTGCTAGTAATAAAAAATTTTTCATAGTCTTATAATTAGGTTAATTAATTCTATTAATCGTAATTTAATTCTATAGCTTACATTGATAATTATCAATGTAAGCTATAGGCAATCAGTTAAAGTTAGCTACCTTTAAGAGACCTTTATGGTCCTTAATAAAAATGCTGCTTCGCTTTGTTGAAATAAGTTTTTCTTCTTTAAAATCCTTGAGCATTCTCACTACAGATTCCATAGCAGTACCAACCATGCTAGCTAGGTCTTCTCTATGAATACTGATTTCTGTATCCAACTTCTGATTATTTTTATATTTACTTTCTAAAATCAGAAGGTTTAATGCTGTTCGTTCTCTTACCGTATATTTTGCAAGAATTTTTGTCGCCTTAAGAAAAACTCCAAATTCGTGACCCAAACTCCTTAATAAACGTTTTGATAAGATAGGTGACTTGTCTACTGCCTTTATAAAATCTTCTTTAGGTATAAACTCCATATCACAATCTGTAAGAGCTGATGCGCAGTCTGGATATAACTCCTCGCTTAACACGGCGTGATATACTAAGTACTCTCCTTCTTTACAGATATAAAAAATATGCTCCTTTCTATGATCAGTAACTGTAAACTTCTTTACTTTTCCATTTTTAACGCTATAAATGCCTTCTGGCGTATTATCTTCTATAAAAATCGCATCTCCTGCCTTAAAGTGAATAATGACACTGTTTTTAGTAATCGTTTTGCAGACAGCTTCAGGTAGTCCTGAAAGCAAATCTTGATTATCAAAACTGAATTTGTCGTGTGGAAATAAATTAGTCTTCATAATACGCTGAAATTTGTTTTTACATCTTCCAAATTCTTCTGGTTTCTTACTTCAACATAGCCCTTTTCATGATGAGACTTAAAATGAACATTTACTAAAACCTCTAAATTAAATACGGAGCACTTCTCTTCTGTCAAGTGCCTATCACAAAAAAACTCCCTTTCTCTGTCCCGCAGACTATTTCTATAAAAAAAATGAGCATTGTTAACATGAATTATATTTGCATCACAAAGTATTTCAGCTAGCGCTGTCGTTGGGTTTTGATGCCATCTTGTACCATCAATGCACTTGCATATTTGTACCATAGAATTGTAATACATCCCTGCAGCGTTAAGATACCCTATTCCTCTATTTTTACTTTCTTCTTCATAATCATTATAACTATTTAAAAAACCTGTATTTTGAAACCGAGCGGTGAGCATAGGTAACTCAGTTTTACGGGGTGTACTATTCATTTCACAGCAAATATAATTGACGTATTCTGCAACCTCTTGCGTATGTATAAGATCATGAAAAGTGAGCTCTTTCCATTTACGAAATGCTAATAAGTCTGAACAATATTTTTCTTCTTGTGTGATCATACTACGCAATATTTATATTGAAAAGATGTCCAATAAAAGCCGTTAATCCCATAGCTAAGGTTCCCCAAAATGTTATTCTTAGCACTACTTTTGTAGGGTTAGAACCTCCCGCTCTTGCTGCTACTATTCCTAAAATAGCTAGAAACAGAATCGCACTCACATATTGCAGGTATTCCATACGATTAAGAGGGGCTATAAACGCTACGAGTACAGGTAAAAAGCCACCTACAGTAAAAGCTATACCAGAAGAAATTGCTGCCTGTAAAGGTTTTGCCTCCGTCATTTCGTGTATTCCTAGCTCATCTCTTGCATGTGCTTCTAAAGCATTATGGGCTGTTAATTGTATTGCAACCTCTAAGGCTGTCTCAACTTTTAAACCTCTTTCTTCATATATTTTTGCTAGCTCTAGAAGCTCTTCTTCTGGAGTATCTATAAGTTCTTGTTGCTCTCGAGCAAGATCAGATTTTTCGACATCTGTCTGAGAACTCACAGATACATATTCTCCAGCCGCCATAGATAATGCTCCAGCAACTAGCCCTGCAACTCCCGCAACTAAAACAGGTTCTCGTGTACTACTAGCAGCGGCAACCCCTATAATAATACTTGCTGTCGATAAAATCCCATCGTTTGCTCCTAAGACTCCAGCTCTAAGCCATCCGCTACGTTTAATATAGTGTTTTTCTGTGTTTTGTGCATCCATAATTACGCGCCTAATAAGTTAAAAACACCTTTTGTCAAGAACTTTGTATTCTGCTTAAAGTCATTTGTGTTTTCTATAAGAGAAAAACCTTCAAAATTTCCATTTTGTTTTACTTCCTCTTGATGGAAATAGTACGTATCATTTTCCTTTTTTACCAAGACCAAGACATAGTCAATATCATCAATAGGTACAATAGCTTCTGAGGGTAAAGCTAATCTCTTTTCTGTGCTTGTAATTATTCTAGAGGATACAAACATTCCTGAAATAAACTTATACTTAGATTCATCTTCAATATGGCCATGAATTTTAATCGTTCTATTTTCATCAATAGAATTCCCTACGAGATGAACTTCTCCTGAATATTCTTGATCTGAAACTTCGGGGATTTCAAATTCGATTTTCTGATCTTTCTTAATACTCATAATGTCCTTTTCAAAAACGGAAAGCTCTAAATGAATATGATCATTGTTTATGATTTCTAAAATAGGACTAGCTGGCGAAACATAAGACCCCATAGACACAAAGGTTTTAGAAATACTACCTGCAATAGGTGCGTAAATGCTAGCAATTGCTGTAAAATTACCTTGAGCAGCATTAGCAGTCGATATATGAAGCATTTCCAACTGTTTTTTCAAACCATTCCGTCTTGCTATACTCGTTTTATAATCACTTTCTGCTTTTAAAAAACTTTTTTGAGAAGTGATTTTTTCTGCTATCATGGTTTCTTGTCTGTCATATTCAGACTTCAAATACATCAACTGCTCATTCAGTTCCATATATTCTTGTTGGATCGTAACAAATTCTGGGTTTTCTAAAGTTACCAATAGCTGTCCTTTTTTTACGGTATCCCCTATTAACAAGGGAGTCGTTTTTATATATCCTCCCATCGTTGCACTAACGCTTGCTTTATTTTCTGGCGGTACATCAATCATGCCCGTTGCCGATACTATTTTTGGAAAATCTTGTTCTTTAAAGGTCCCGAGTTCCATGTTATTTTTATTAAACTGTTCCATGGTTATTTCGATGTATTCCGAATTTTTTTCTTTCGAAACACTCGTTTTTTCCTTACTACCGCAACTTATTAGTAGCGTAAGCACACCTGTTATGGCGATTCTATTAATTATATATTTCATGATTGTTATAGTGTTAAAAAATTGATAGCAATTACGGTTTGATTATACTCCTTTAATGTGTTGAGATATTCTAGTTGTATCTCATAGGCGCTTTCAAGACTTTGCAAGTATTGATAAAAGTTAATCTCTCCGTTTTTAAAGCTACCGATTGCAGTTTTTAAAATTTCATTAGAAAGTTGCTGTCCTTCATTCTCATAATAAGCTAAAGATGCACCAAAGCTTTTTAATTGATTTTTTAAAACTTCTTGTTTAGAATTTACTTGCGTTCGGTATTCTTTTAACTCATTGATTGATGCTTCTTCTGCAAATTTTGATGCTTTAATTTTCGCAGATTTACCTCCGAAAAGAATGGGAATTTTTAAGCCCAATTGGTAGCCATATAAATTAGCGTTTAGCCCTTCATTAGTCCCTTGAAAATACTGTAGACTGATATCTGGGAGTACTTGTTGTTTCTCCAACTGTTTTTCTGCTTTAAAAAACAATGCTCTATTTTGATAAAAATCTAGTTCAGGACTTTGCGCTATAGGTACTTGCTGCGCTACTACCTTTAAATTAAGTAGCGGAGTAACCCGTATGGAATCTTCCAATTGTAGTACTGCTTGCAATTCTGTATACACCTCTTTTACCTGTTTTTTTGATTCAGAATATTGCAATGCAATCTGCTTTTCTTTAGAAATAGCGGTTATTTTTTCTAGATAATTGGTTTCCCCTAGTTCAAATCGTCTACTAGCCATTGCTGAAAAATTGCTATACAAACTGTCTAATGTGTGATAAAGCTCCTGCTTTTTTAAAGCTATTTGATAGTTGTAATAACTAGTAGTTACTCTTCTAATAACCGATTTCTTCTGAATTTCAAAAGAATTTTCGCTCAGAGAATACCGCATTTTATTCACTTTCTTTTGAGAAAAATAAACGGTAGGAAAACGGAAATCTTGCTGCACCCCAAAAACTTTTAAAGGCTGATTATTGCTGGCTAAGTTATTCTCATCAAACTCATAATAGACCTGGGTCTTATCAAAATCAAAAGCCGAATTAATGAGTTGTTCAGATTGTAGTAGTTGATTGTTTTTAGCTTTCAAAGAAGCATTATTCTCAATAGCTATAGGTATTAACTCCTCTAAACTAAGAGCTTGATGTTGTTTTTCTTGTGACATAACTTGCCCTAAACAACAAAAACCAAGGATTAACGCAACAGCATTACCTTTATTTTTTATTTTAAGGGGTTTAATGGTATTCAAATAAGCATAAAGCACAGGCAATACTACCAGTGTTAATATAGTAGCCGTAATTAAACCTCCAATGACCACAGTTGCCAATGGCCGCTGTACCTCTGCTCCTGCATTGGTAGATATTGCCATGGGTAAAAAACCTAATGCAGCGGCAGAAGCGGTTAATAAAACAGCTCGCAATCTATCTTTAGCTCCATGTTTTATTAATTCTTCAATTGTTTCAAAACCTTCCGCTTTTAACTCTTTAAAATGTTCGATTAAGACAATTCCATTTAAAACTGCAATTCCAAAAAGTGCAATAAAACCTACTCCCGCAGAAATACTAAAAGGCAAATCTCTGATCCATAATAAAAACACACCGCCTACAGCAGCCAATGGTATTGCAGAATAGATCATTAAAGCTTCTTTTACCGATTTAAAGGCAAAATACAACAGCACAAAAATTAAAACTAAAGCTATAGGCACTGCAACTAATAAGCGAGATTTAGCACTCTGTAAGTTTTCAAATTGCCCGCCATAAGAAATACTATACCCCACTGGTAAGTCAATATTTTCATTGATAAGTTTTTGCACATCATCTACCACAGACTGTAGATCTCTGTTCCGCACATTTACCCCTACGACAATGCGTCTTCGCGTATTATCTCGAGATATTTTAGCGGCACCTTTTTGATAGCTAATCGTGGCTAATTCTCGTAAAGGAACTTTTCCACCATTAGGAAGGTCAACAAATAAGTTTTGAAGGTTATTAATATCTTTCCGTTGAGATTTATCTAAACGAACGACTAAGTCAAACCTCTTTTCTCCTTCAAAAATGCTCCCTGCAGTCTTTCCTGCAAAAGCCATTGCTACCAGATCGTTTAATTCTTGAATGTTTAATCCGTAACGGGCCACTTTACTGCGGTCATATTTAATACTCATTTCAGGTAAACCTTCTACCTTTTCTATAGAAATATCAGATGCACCTTTAACATTGGTAATTAATTCTCCTATTTCACTGCCTTTTTTAGCTAAAACAGATAAATCATCTCCAAATATTTTAATAGCGATATCTGCGCGAACTCCAGTAATTAGTTCATTAAATCGCATTTCAATAGGCTGTGTAAATTCAACCTCCATTCCAGGAATCACCGCTAAAGCTTCTTTAAATTTGTCAGCCAATTCATCTTTTGAAGCGGCAGATGTCCATTCGCTTTTTGGTTTTAAGATAATGATCACATCACTCTCTTCCATAGACATAGGATCAGTAGGTACTTCAGCCGCGCCAATTCTAGTTACCACTTGTTTTACTTCTGGAAAATTTGTTAATAGTATACGTTCAATTTGAGTGGTGGTTTCAACCGTTTTACTCAATGATGTTCCTGTTTTAAGTACAGGCTGAATGACAAAATCGCCCTCATCTAAAGTAGGTACAAACTCTCCCCCCATCTGTGTAAAGATAAAAATTGCTAGCGCTAATAGTACTGCTGCAATAGACAATACTACTTTTTTACTGCGCAGCGCCCAGGTAATAATGGGGTCATATGTAGCCACAAGCCTATCCATTAATCGTATAGAGATATTTCTTTTTTCAGTCTTTTTTTGAGGTTTTAAAAATAATGAAGCCGCCACGGGCACATAAGTAAAACATAAAATCATGGCTCCTATTAGTGCAAAACTAAACGTAAGTGCCATAGGAATAAACATTTTCCCTTCTACACCACTTAAAGATAAAATTGGAATAAAAACAATCAGAATTATTAATTGACCGAATACTGCCGAGTTCATCATTTTTGATGCTCCATTTTGCGCTATTTGGTCTTTTAATTCTTGTTGTTCTTCTTTCGGTAATGCCATAATTTCTGCACTAGTACTACTTATTTTAAAAGCAATAAACTCCACAATAATTACTGCTCCATCTATAATAATTCCAAAATCTATAGCGCCTAAACTCATGAGGTTGGCATCGACTCCGAAAATATACATGAGCGACAAGGCAAAAAGTAGACAAAGTGGAATGACGGAGGCAACCACCAAACCAGATCTAAAATTACCTAATAATAAGACCACTACGAAAATGACGATAAGACAACCTAACACCAAGTTTTCAGTTACTGTAAGCGTAGTTTTCGCGATGAGTTCACTCCGATCTAAAAAGGCATTGATGTAAACGCCTTCTGGTAAAGCTTTGCTAATTTCAGTAACACGTAGTTTAACGGCATCGATTACTTTTTTAGAGTTAGCATCTTTTAACATCATTACCTGACCTAAAACCTTTTCTCCTTCTCCATTTGCTGTTATGGCCCCAAACCTATTAGCACTACCGAACCCTACTTTAGCTACATCCTTAATATAGATAGGTATCCCATTTATATTTTTAACGACAACATTTTCAATGTCTTCAAGTGAAGTTATTAAACCCTCACCACGAATAAAATAAGCCTGATTAGTTTTTTCAATATACCCGCCACCAGAAATACTATTATTGGTTTCTAAAGCTGAAAAAACATCGCGAGCACTGATGTTCATGGCATAAAGTTTATCGGTAGCTATAGCAACTTCATATTGTTTTAAAAAACCACCCCAAGTATTCACTTCAACGACACCAGGAATTCCTGAGAGTTGTCGTTTTACAATCCAATCTTGAATGGTTCGTAAATCTTCCGTAGTATATTTATCTTTAAACTCGGGCTTAACATCTAAAATGTATTGGTAAATTTCTCCTAAGCCTGTAGTAATAGGACCCATTTCTGGCGAACCAAAACCTTCAGGGATTTTTTCAGAAGCAGATTTGATTTTTTCAGCAATTAACTGCCTAGGTAAAAAAGTACCCATATCGTCATTAAAGACAATGGTTACTACAGAGAGACCGAATTTTGATACCGATCTAATTTCTTCTACCCCTGGTAAATTTGCCATCTCTAACTCAACAGGATAGGTTATAAATTGCTCCATGTCTTGCGTAGAAAGATTTCTGGAGGTAGTGATTACTTGTACTTGATTATTGGTAACATCTGGCACTGCGCCAATAGGTATTTGAGACAAGGAATACAATCCAAACCCAACGATAAAAAGTGTGAATAAGAGAATTACAAACTTATTCTTAATACTAAAATGAATTATATATGATAACATTTTTTCATAATATTATAATTAGAACTATTCCAATTCAAAGAAATGAAATGGAGTCTATTAACATCTAAAAATTATTATGAAATGCGGGGTGGCTGAAATAAGCCTATGGAGTGTAAGGAAGAACTAGGTTCTTGGTAATGAAAATTTGATATCGTATTCAGAACAAATTCTATTTTATTAAAATCTGCCCTATAAACTGGATTTACAATAGCAATGACTGTAGAAATATGAGAATGATTTTGAAAAGGTAGTTTTTCATGATCTTCCTTTTCTTCTTGGTGTTCTTTTTGATGTTCTGCTTTAGATGCTCCGTAGTGCTTAGCTACAAAAGTAAATACATCATCTCCATATTGCTCACTATGAAACGAAGCATGCTCCATCAACTGATTTAGTTTAACTACATCAGTGAAACAAATTCCTAGACTCTGCATGAAAATCAGGAATGAAAATGATATGGAAACCAATTTCAACATATAATCAAATATACAATTTTAAAACCTAGAATCTCGTAGGTTACTTTAATTCAGAAACATTCAAAATAACTCGTTTATATTATTTTGTTTAATATTTTACACAAATAGTTAAACATATTGTAACTTTACATTATAGTACCGCTATTAATTCTATAAAATCAGTATACCATGTTTGGACTATTTAAGAAAAAATCAGAGAAAGATAAGCTATATGAAACCTACCAGAGTTTACTTCAAGAAGCACATAAGCTGTCTACCTCTAATAGAAAATTGAGTGATCAAAAGACGTATGAAGCAGAAGAGATCATGAAAAAGATAGAACAGTTAAGCACAAAAATGGAATAACATGAATTCAAAAAAGCCAGATAGCGTGGTTTTCAATACCGATACTCAAAAGTATGATGCTGCATTAAGACCCTATAGCACCAATCTGGGTGCTCCTGCTATACAACCTATGGACACTATTGCTTGGAAAAATAGGTCTATTAACAAGGTAAATCACAAAATTCAAACCAGGTATCAAGAATTAAAAGAATCGTATGATAAAATGATGGCTGAATTTGAGCACAATAATTTGATTTATAATGCCAAATTCTCTTTTGAACCCATAATAGGAGAAAAATACCATCTGTATGCCAAAAAGGACGGCACTAATTTTTTATCCATAATAGCTCCGGAGCAATGCAACTTTGAGCCTCTAGGTAGTTTTTATTTGAATGCGGATCAAATTTGGGAGAAACTTTAATTATGAAAGATACTTTAGAATTTACAGAACGACAATTAGACCGAATCATTGAGATGGCATGGGAAGATCGTACGCCATTTGAGGCCATTGAATTCCAATTTAAAATTCCTGAAAAAGACGTCATAAGACTGATGCGCTCCAACCTCAAAGAAAGTAGTTTTAAAAGGTGGCGGAAAAGGGTGAACAGTGGCGTAAGTCAGAAGCATTTAAAAAAGAGAAATCCAGAAATTAATAGATTCAAATGTTCTAGACAGCGTGCTATTTCTGGTAATAAAATAAGCAAACGATAAATGAGTAGTTTCCCTAATTTTTTAAACCCTGAATTTCCTACGGATATGGATGCCATTCAAAAACGAATAGCACATGTAGATCCTAGGAAATATGCCAGTTCTAGAAATTATATTGATGGCAGCGTATCCTATTTATCACCTTATTTAGCTAGAGGCGTAATTTCTACTAAACAAGTATACCAATCGCTTTTAGAACGAGGTTTTACAATCTCTAATGCTGAAAAATTTATTCAAGAATTAGCCTGGCGAGATTACTGGCAGCAAGTATGGATCCATAAAGAAAATGCTATAGATTCAGATTTAAAACATCCACAGCCAACCGTTGAAAATTATGAAATACCTAAGATAGTTGCCGAGGGTACTACTGGAATTATAGCTATAGATGAAGCGATTAGCCTGCTTTACAAAACAGGCTATATGCACAATCATTTGCGCATGTATATAGCGAGTATCGCATGCAATGTAGCTAAAAGTCACTGGAAAATTCCTGCACAATGGATGTATTATCATCTTTTAGATGCTGATTGGGCTAGTAATGCTTTAAGCTGGCAGTGGGTTGCAGGAGCAAATAGCAACAAAAAATATTATGCCAACCAAGAAAATATCAACCGCTATTGTCATACAACACAAAGCACTACTTTTTTAGATGTTGCTTACGAAGACTTTGAAAATTTGTCAATCCCTGAAGTACTAACGGAAACCTATATACCACGTTTAGAAACGACACTCCCTACTTCAGATACTTTAGATCTTGTTACCGAATTACCAACACTAATCTACAATTATTACAATCTTGATCCCATGTGGAGAAAAGAACTAACCGCAAATCGCATATTACTATTAGAACCCTCTCTCTTTAAAAAATTCCCGGTTTCTAGTAAAAGCATTGAGTTCCTACTAGAGTTAGCTAAAAACATTAAAGGGATTCAAGTTTTTGTGGGTGAATTTGATGAACTCAGCTCCCTATATAATTTAAATCATTGCCTTTACAAAGAACATCCTACCAATAACCACTATTCAGGAATTGAAGATTCTAGAGATTGGATGTTTGCTGTAGAAGGATATTACCCTTCCTTTTTTGCCTTTTGGAAAAAATGTAAAAAAGAAATTAAAAATAAGATTGCACATGAAGCTTAACAAAAAGGCATTAGAAAACTTAGATAGAATAGAACGCATTAAAATTATTAACGCAGTTTCTGGAATTAAACCTGCTAATCTTATAGCTAGTATAAATGAAGACGGAATCACGAATGTAGCTATCTTCAGTTCTGTAGTGCATTTGGGAAGTGATCCTGCCTTATTAGGCTTTATTTTAAGACCTATAGGTGAAGTACCAAGAAATACTTATGATAATATTTTAGCAAACAACTCCTATACGATTAATCACATTCATCCAGAATTCACAAAGAAGGCGCATTATACCTCAGCAAAATTTGATGCGTCTATTTCTGAATTTGAACGCTGCGGACTCACAGAAGAATATATAGAAGCCTGTAAGGCTCCTTTTGTAAAAGAGAGTCGTTTTAAAATGGGAATGCAATTTGTGGAGGCTTTACCAATAAAGCAAAACAATACCCTATTGGTCATTGGTGAAATTACAAGTTTAATTCTACCCGATGCCTCCTTTGAAAGTACGGAGGATATCAATTTAGAAGAAATTAATAGCATAGGCATTTCTGGGCTCAACAGCTATTACACCGTCAACAAAATAGCCGAATACCCGTATGCACGCACTAGTGAAGTACCTAAATTTAAATGAAAAAACAACACTTGCCACAAAAGGTCTGTTTGGTCTGCAATAAGCCATTTACATGGAGAAAAAAGTGGGAGAAAGAATGGAACAATGTAAAATACTGTTCTGAACGATGTAGAAGAAACAAAAACCAATGATGAAAGATGTTACCCTAATATTTCCACACCAGTTATTTGAGAATTCTCCCGTATTAGAATTTGATGCACCCATATATTTAATTGAAGAATATTTATTTTTCAAACACTACAAATTTCACAAGCAGAAAATTGCTTTTCATAGGGCTAGCATGAAATGTTATGAAGCGTTCTTAAAAGCAAATAATCACGAGGTCATTTATATTGAAGCTACAGAAGATGTATCAGATATTCGTACCCTAATTAAACAGCTGAACAAAGAAGGAATAAATCAATTAAATTACATTGAAGTTTCTGACTATTGGTTGCGTAAAAGAATTGAAGAGACCAGTAAAGCATATACTATTACTTTAAAAGAATTTGACTCTCCCCTATTTATAAATAATAAAGAAGATTTAACTCATTTTTTTAAAAAAGATAAAAAAAGCTTTCATCAAACAACCTTCTACAAACAAGAACGAAAAAGGCTAGGTATTCTTGTAGATAAGAATGATGAGCCGATGGGGGGTAAATGGACTTATGATACGGAAAACAGAAAAAAGTATCCCGCTAAAAAAACACCTCCTTCTATACATTTCCCTGAGGTCACTACCTATCATAAAGAAGCAAAAGAATATGTAGATCTTCATTTTTCTGATCATTATGGCGCATTAACCAAAGAAGTATATTATCCTATAGATTTTGAGGCCGCTAAAGTTTGGTTTGATCAATTTCTAGAACAACGCTTTTCAGAATTTGGTATTTACGAAGATGCGATTGTTGGTGAGAATTCTATATTGAATCACAGTGTAATAACACCCATGCTAAATGTGGGCTTATTAACACCTCATCTTATTATTGATACCACTATAGCCTATGCTGAAAAACATGATATCCCTATCAATTCTTTAGAAGGCTTTGTCCGTCAAATTATTGGGTGGAGAGAGTTTATGCGCGGTATGTATGAACTGAAAGGTGTATACCAACGTACCCGCAATTTCTGGGGGTTTACCCGTAAGATTCCAAAATCATTTTATACCGGTACTACCGGGATTGTTCCTATAGACACTACGATAAAAAAAATATTAAAAACAGGGTATTGCCACCACATAGAACGCTTAATGGTATTAGGTAATTTTATGTTGTTGTGTGAGTTTGATCCTGAAGAAGTTTATAAGTGGTTTATGGAATTGTTTATAGATTCTTATGATTGGGTGATGGTTCCTAATGTATATGGTATGAGCCAATTTGCAGATGGTGGATCTTTTGCTACCAAACCCTATATCAGCGGTAGTAATTATGTAATGAAAATGAGTAATTACGGTAAAGGAGATTGGCAACAATCATGGGATGGACTTTTTTGGCGATTTATGCATGAACACCGTGAGTTTTTCAAAGGAAATCCAAGGTTAAAAATGTTACTCTCTACCTTTGATCGGATGGATGACACAAAAAAAGAAGCACATTTAAAGCATGCCGTAACTTTCTTAGTACGTTTAAAATAAAAACTACCATAGAAATAATTAGTACGCATAAAAAAACCGCCAATTTCTTGGCGGTTTTTTACTTAAGGATCGTAGTATTATTTCTTAATAATTTGCGCTGTACTTTTTAAGTCGCCATCTATATAAGTCTTCAAAACGTAATACCCGCTGCATAAATACCACAACGGTAATACAGATTTATTAGTCCCTGGTCTTAACTTATCATATGATTTATACACTACGCTGCCATAGTAGTCATAAACTACATAGGAAGCATATGACTTCTTAGTACTTTCCTGTTGAACAATAGCATAAGAAGTAAACGGATTTGGATAAATCTTTAAAGCGATATCTTCATCAGGATTATCCGTTGGAGGTGCACAAGAACCTAGTGTATATCCTTTTCTCTTAAGAATTTCTACAGCTCTTGCAGAAACGCATATTGATCTTCCATTTTTACACATACTAACTTTTGGTCTTCTGTAGTTATTACCACAAGAAACATCCTCTACTTCTACCGTAATCTCACCGCTTACAGTACATCCATTAGCATCGGTAATAGTTACAGTAAATAAGGTAGTTTCATTAGGACATACCGTAATAGACTCGGTATCCTCCCCTGAGCTCCAAGAATAGTTATAAGGAGCTACACCACCCCAAGTACTCGTTACACCGATAGTTGCACAGGCTTCAGCCTCATATCCATGAAATACTTTTACTGTGTCTGTTACCGTAAACTCAATAGGCTCAAATGTTGCTACGTAAATAGAATCTTGTACAGTAGTACCAATAGCATCGGTTACCACAATACTATAAGATCCACTAATTAAATCTGTAGCAATAGCTGTTGTTTGTCCGTCATTCCAAGAATAGGCATAAGGAGCTACACCACCACTAACCTGTACTGTTGCCGTAGCCGCATCTCCTGAACAAGTTGTTTCAGAACTTACTATCTCTGCAATTTGTAATTCTTCAAGAATGAAACGTGCTGAAACTGGGAAGTGATCTGAAACAGTTGTGGTGTAATCCGTATCATAAAACTCATAGCCTACACTAACAGACCCATCAATGTAGCTTGCTGATAATTCATTAGAAACGGTAATATGATCTATCATGTTTTCTCTAAACACATAAGAGCGATAATCGCCTTCGCTTAATACCTTTGTAAGAATAGTATAATTTACAGTATCTTGAACATATGCATCAAAGGTACTTACCGTAGAACTAACCTCATCTGCGACTGTGAAAGCTACATCATCGTTGTAATCCCCTAAAACAATAAGGTTTGAGTCTGCAAATTGTGCATCTAAAGTATCTTTTAATACTTCCACATCATACTTACGCATATCATAACGCGATTGTGGGCCAGAACTGCTATTTGCTCTAGCGTGTAGTGCTACAATATCAAATTGCTTTGTTACACCTCCTAAAGTTACGTCTGCCGTCATTAAAAAAGGTAGGCGTCCACTAGCATAAAAACGCGTTTTATCTGCATCTGGATAGTCAGACAAGGCAGTAGCATCTCCTCCATTATAGTAGGGGTGTATGCTAGCCAATAATGGTTTTGTTGCAACTACAGAAACGGTAGCTGTATTATAGA
This sequence comes from Cellulophaga algicola DSM 14237, assembly GCF_000186265.1. NCBI lineage: Bacteria > Pseudomonadati > Bacteroidota > Flavobacteriia > Flavobacteriales > Flavobacteriaceae > Paracellulophaga > Paracellulophaga algicola. The sequence goes on along the minus strand of NC_014934.1, from coordinate 3,989,541 downwards.
TGAATCCCACTTTTTGTTGTGTCCCAGTTGCATCATTAGGATACGATACAGCTTCCGAAAGTACATAATCATACCCGTTCATCTCACTAACCATTTGACCAAAAAGAACATCATCAGATATTTCCTCTACAGCATATACATCTGCATCCATTTTTTTTAGGATGGTTAAAACACTGTCTTTTTGAATAGCATCTGAAAGTGGATTACCGACCGTAGGGGAATTGGTTTCATCACCAAACCATTCAATATTCCAAGCCACAACGTCAAAAGTTTTATCCTTTCCAACAGCTACACCATTGTCTAAGGGAACATATGCCGTTGCACAAGGCATGTCTGCTTTGGCACGCGGTAGTAATTGATATGACTCAAAAAAACGACCTACAACACCTGTAATTTCTGAACAAGAAGCGGGTTGGCCTAAACCTACTATAGCCTCTACATCATTATCTATACGAAGGTCTCCAAAACCACTTGCATCTGATAAGGTGTAATTAGAATTTCCGAATAAAATATCTCCTGCTTTAGGAAAAGATGGATTTAAAACGCTTACTAATTCCGCTGGATGATTTCCTAATTCTGCTAACGTGATTACCAATGGTGTAACAGCAACATTTGGAGTTCCATTATTTTCTACCTGTGTGACTGTACTAATTTGAATCTGATCATTGAAAGCACTACGGGTACCGGTAACTGTGATAGAGTCTCCTATCATGAAATTACCTTCACCATGTACGGAAGAATCAAAAATTGCAATGGCTGCGGTAGCATCTTGAAGGTAAGCAGAACCTGCCAATTGATCTGATACGGTTAAAACACCACTCACCGTTACCACATCACCTTCTGCTGTATTACGAGCCGCTAAAATTGATATGGTAGCAGGCGCCGGAATTATCGCTCCGTTTTCTGTTCCAGGAGATGGTATTGCTGTAATATACGCAGCGGTGTTTCTCACACCACCAGCACCATTAGGCATTCTTTGCATAGACTGGCTATCTTTATCTCCCAATGCAGCTTCATTTACTTGCAGCTCTCCTGAGTTTAAAAGTACTAATAAACCTTCATCATCACCGTCATCTGTACTATACACCAACGCATCTAATAAGGAATCATTCACAAGAACTGGCGTACCACTAGGAAAGTCGGTTACTGCTCCGGAATATAAGGCTACTGCATCTGCGCCATTTTGAATACCGTTTGTGGTAAATGCTTCTAATGATACATTAGCAACAGCTGAACTCCCTAGTACAAAATAGCCATTTTCATTCGTCGTATAACCTGTTAAGTCTATAGCATTATAGCTTAAATCATTACTTCCGTTAAATAAAACAACGACTAAGCCATCCAAGGATGAATTTCCGCTTCCACCATCATAGAGTTCTATAAATTCTAAAGCATCTGTTCCTAAATTATCAACATCTACTTCGTTGATAACTATTTGAGCTGGTCCAGAAATGGTATAACTAGCTACAGGAAAAGGTGTTACCGCTGCAGTATTTGTGGTTTCATTATCTAAAGCATTTGGACCACTAAAAGTCCAGTTACTACTCTTAAAAACGGCACCATCTGGTCCTGTATTTTCAGTTCTATAGGCCCAACCATCTGTATACTCCCAAGCTTGTCCAGAACCATCTACATCAATAGCTCCAAAAACATCAATCACGGTTCCATTTTGAAATAACTCAACCGCATCATCCCCATTAATAGCCATAGCGCCATCAATAAATGTAGGCATGAAACCAAAAAAGTTGTTGAATTCTACTTCTTCTGTAGCTACATATATAAATTCTCCTTTAGCTAATGCTACTGCTGGAAATGTAAATTCTTCTCCATCTGTACCACCTCCATTGTTTGCGGAGCCAAGGCTATAACTACTTAAATCTGCAATAGCAGCAGTGGCATAAAGTTCTACCCCTTTAGGTACACCGCCGGTAAGCGGACCATCAAAAACCCCTGAGATCAATAAAGCACTGAGTGGCGACGTTCCGCCTCCACTAGTAGTTACTGCTAAAACTTCTGAAAGTGCTGAGCTATAACCTGCGGCGTCAATGGCTACAACGGTAAAAGAATATAGGGTAGCTGCACTTAGCCCTTCTACTGAGAATGTAGTGGTATTTGTAGTACCTACCAAGGTTGTTCCCTCGAAAATCTGATATTCAATAACACCTACATTATCTGCTGCTGCTGTCCATGACAACGCCACCTTTGTAGCTTCAATAGTAGCGGTGGTTACTTGAGAAGGTATTGTTGGCGCTTCAGTATCTGTTGTACTAGCTCCTGCTCCATTAGAAGTACCCGGAGTAGGTACATTCATGACAAATAAATTAGTGTTCCTAGCGCCACCTTGACCATTAGGACTACGTTGCATAGAATTTACAGTAGCGTTACCACCTTCGTTTTCATCTACTTGGACTTGACCTGAATTTAATAAGGTTAACAATTCTGCATCATCACCATCACTAGTTCCATACACTACCGCATCTATTAAAGTTTCCTCTAAAACTAGTGCCGTTCCTGAAGAAAAACTAGCAGGATCTGCCAAATAAAGTGCTACGGCATCTGCTCCGTTTTGAATACCATTGGTGGTAAAAGCCGCTAAATCTACATGAGCAACATTAGCACTTCCTATCACAAAATATCCATTCTCATCAGTAGCATAACCTGTTAAATCTATCGTATTATAACTTAGGTTATTACTCCCATTATATAACACAACTACATAGCCATCTAAGCTCGTATTTCCAGAACCACCATCATACAACTCAATAAACTCAGAAGCATCGGTGCTCTCTTGATCTGCATCAATTTCATTAATTAGCAGCCCTTGGTCAGATGATCCTGATCCTGTTGCTGTTCCTTGTAAGTGTACATCATCAAAACCGGCATAATCACTCCCGCCATTTTGTTTTGCGTACAATTGTAGGCTCACACTAGAAACCGTATTAGGTATTGCTTGAGATATCTGCTCCCAACCTGTAGTACTGTACGGACTGCCTACTGTGATAGTAACCACACCTTGCGAAACGGCGTCGTGAAAAATTTCATACGTAAGAATATCGCCATTGGCAACATCAAAACCATCTACCTGCACTTCAAAAGAGAGGGTCACTCCCGTAAAATTGCTAATATCTATAGCATTGAAAGTTAAAGTACCTCCATCAACCGTAGCACAATTACCTTCTAAATCTTGAATACCGAAGAAATTAGCACCTGTTTTTGGTGCTGTTATAGAACCTACACTAGAAACTACGTCCCAAACATCTCCTCCTGTATTACACGGCACAGGAGATTGCACATACATCCACGTGTCATTAGAAGAATTTTCATACCCTTGAAAAGCTATAAAATCTCCCGTTGGTGTTGGTGGCGTTGTTGTATCTTCTAATGTAGTAAACATTACTACATTGCTCTCCGATGAGCTATTTCCTGCGGCATCTATTGCCTTTATAGAAAAAGAATAGCTAGTATTTGCTTCTAAACCAGAAACGGTAAATGAAGTACTACTGGTAGAAGTAACAAAATTAGTCCCATTAAAAACCTGGTAAGCCAATACTGCTACATTATCTATTGAAGCGGTCCACGTTAAATCTACACCCGTAATAGTGGTATTTGCAGCCACCAAATTAGCCGGTACTGTAGGTGCTTCTATATCAGTAGAGGTATTTTGGAATCTATCTTCTGCTTGTGGTCCTCCCCAAATAGTAGTAGCAAAAGCAGGGTTATCTATAAATGGGTTTCTATTCCCTTGAATACCTTCTAAAAGAACATTTCTATTAATTTCTACCTGAGATACTGGATCTTCTGCATTCCATTCTAAGAACATGTCTCTCATTTCTGGGCTATAGGTAGAGTTCCCTAATCCTACCGTATTGGGCAAACAACGATTCCCATATCTAATGTACATATACATCATCATACGAGCAACGTCACCTTTCCATTCATCACCAGGATAAAATCCGTTATTCAAGGCTTTTGCAGTACCCTCTGAATCAATATACGGACGGTTACCTCTTGTTGAATTAAATTGAACATCTGTAGCACGCAAATGGTGCGCGTCAGACCCAGGACCTGTTGTTCCTAAATTGGGATTTCCTAATGATTTTGGATAGGAATGCTCTCTGTTCCATTGGCCAGATCCACCACCATTATTATCCTTAGAACGCGTTCTGTCATTGGTAGCATCTGCATCACTATCATTATAGCCGTATAATAAGAAAACGTTGTTAGGATCAGCAGGGTCTAAATCTGTTTGCTTTAAAGCTTCCCACACTCCTGGAGTATAACTCAATACCGTACTTTGTGTATTGGTGACAAGTGTGCCCAAATTGTTTTTCAAACTCTCTCCTGTAGCACTAATATTCGTTCCTGAATAATAGGAAGGAATTTGTGCAGAGACAAAGTTTAGCATAAAAAATGCCAGAATCCATAGCAATAGATTCTTCCTTAAGTAATTTTGTTTCATAGTGGTCTAATTATTTTAGTACCACCAAAATTAAGAAATTCTATTGCGTAAGAAGTTATTCTTTATTAACAGAACGTTAAGAAATAACCTCCTTTCTACCGTATAACCATGGTTTATCGGTACTATTCATCGTTGAAAAGTAAATGTTAGGAGAAAATTATAATCCTAAAACAGAGAAAAATTTCGCTTTATAGCTTTCTCCAATAGGAATTCTTGTATCGTTAATTACAATTCTATTCCGTTGAACCGTCTTAATAAAATTTACATTGACCACAAATGATTTGTGCACGCGTAAAAACTGATTGGAAGGAAGTTTATCTAATATCTCTTTAAAATTCATAAGGGTCAACACCGTCTTATTAGTATTGGTGATATGAATTTTTAAATAGTCCTTCAAACCTTGAACATATTCAATCTCATCTAAATTTATCTTAATACTTTCATATTCTGCTTTTACGAAAATAAACTTCTTTGATTCGTTGGTTTCTCCATGAGATGAAAATACATTGCCTTCCATAGGTTTTTCTTTTTTAGATAATTGTTCTTTTGCTCTTGAAATAGCTTTTATAAAACGGTGGTAAGGAATAGGTTTCACTAAATAATCTACCGCATTAAGCTCAAAGCCTTCTACTGCATATTGAGAATAGGCCGTTGTAAAAATAAATAAGGGTTTATTATCTAGGGAAGCTATAAAATCTATCCCGCTAATTTGTGGCATTTGAATATCACAAAAAAGAAGGTCTACTTTTTTATCATTTAAGATGCTGATCGCATCAAGGGGGTTCGTAAAAGTACCTACGACTTCTATAAAATCTAGCTTACTGCAATAATCCGTTATGATATCTATTGCTAATGGCTCATCGTCTATAATAATACATTTCATAGTTATAATTTTAAGGTAAGCCTAACGCAATAATTTTCTCCATCATTCTCAACAAACAGCTCGTGGGAGTCCGGATACAATAAGTTCAGTCTATTTTTAATATTTGTTAGTCCAACACCAGAATTTTTGGCTTCTTTTCTAAAAGCCCCTATTTTATTGATCACACTAAAATGAATACCATCATCAAAAATTGAGAGGCTTATTTTAACATTGGTTTTCCCTTTAAAATCCGTACCATATTTAAAGGCATTTTCTATAAATGAGATGAATAGCAAAGGCGCAATAGATTTCTGTTTGTCTTCTCCTGATATTTTTAAAAGTACATTCTCTGTATCCGATAATCGTAAGCGTTGTAACTGAACGTAGTTCTTTATATATTCTATCTCTTTAGATAAAGGTGCCAAATCTTTATCGGCTTCATACAACATATAGCGCATGAGTTCTGATAAATTTATAATAGCTTCTGAAGTCTTGTCTGATTTCTTTACGGACAAGGAGTAAATAGCATTTAATGAATTGAATAAAAAATGTGGATTTAATTGCGTTTTTAAAAATTGAAGCTCAGAATTTACCTTTTCATTCTCTGTAATTTTTCTCAAATCTTCATTGCGGTTCCACTCAATATAAATACGAAGCAATGAACTAACTACATAAGGAATTCCGAAAGTGATGATGGACATGAAGAAAGAACGAAATTCAGGGTTCTCTGAACGCAAATGTCTTTTTTGTAAGTCGTTAAGCTCTGCAGGAATAGTTTTTATAAAAGATAGATTTCCGAAAATATTTACAATGAGTCCAAATATGATAATTAATACAATAGAGATTACAATATAATTGGCAACATTCTTCTTTAATAAAAGCTTAGGAATTAGGTAATAGTAGTTAATATAAAATAGTAGAAATGAAAAAATAAAGCGAATATGAAGATCTGGCGGAAATGGCCTTTCTTGAGAAATAAATGGATATAACAGAAGACCATAAAAAAATAGCCATAGTATTACATGAATAAAAATTTGCCAAAAGTACCTTTTCTTTAGAACCATAAATTTACTGCCTATTCAACACTTTTATATTTAAATTTTCTAAATCGTTTAAGGTAACTACAGGATTCTCTTTATTTAAAAGCTTGTTTATAACCAAATTAGACACTAACCACGCATCATTTTTAGTGTTAAAAGGAACTGCTCCTTGTATAGCAGGAATATATTCTTGTTTGATAATTATTTTATCTTCTGCTTGTATTTGATATCCAAAACCGCCTTCTACCGTAAAAACCTCAGAATCTAATATAGGTTTGGAGTCCATATAATTCATAATAACCATTACAATGGTTATCAATGCTATAGTAAATGCTGCTAAAGTTATGGTTTTATCTAGATTGCTCTTTTTCATTTATCAAAATTTTAAGAATAATAGGGCTGATTTTCGATAAAACAACCCTATTCATTATAAATAACTAATTCAAATTAATCTTCATCATCATATTCTGCAAAAGGAAAAAATTCTTGCAAATCATCTAAATATAAAGTACCAGATCTACCTAAACCAACAAAGCCTCTTGAACCATTTGAAAATGCCACAGGGTCTTGTCGTGTTGTACCTTCATAACTTGTCTTTACTTCCCAGGTATCCGTTAAAGGATCATATTCCCAAACAGAAGTACTTGCACCACTACGATCTCCACAAGCTATATAGCCATAGCCATTTAATGTAAAACCTACAGCATTACTGCGGGCTATAGCATAATCATCTTCTTCATCTAATTCTAATTTTTCTGTCCACACTTCTGTAGTAGGATCAAAAACCCAGAAATCTGTTAAATAAACACCGTTAGAAATACCCGTCGCTAAATACGCTTTATCTTCTAGAATAAATGTTGTAGCTGCACGTCTCTTATCGCCTCCGAAACCAACTAGCTCTGACCAAGAATCAGTCGTAGGGTTGTATTTCCAAAAATCTTTACGATCATTATCTCCATCAAAGCCGGTACCAAAATAACCAACTCCATTTAATCCAAAACCTATTGCATTTCTTCTAGGTGTAGATGGGAAATCTGCTATCTGTGTCCATGCATTTGTTCCTGGGTCATACGAATAGAAATCTGCTAGTTCATCTAAACCATCATATCCAGAACCAATATACCCTTTATCATTAACCGTAAAACCTGCTGCTGCATTACGTGCAACACCTGTGAAATCTGCTTTTTGAGACCAGTAATTGCCTTCTATATCATAAGCCCAAAATGAGTTTAAATAATCATCTCCATCATAACCAACGCCCATATACCCAATATTACCAATAGTAAAACTAGTTGCTCCACTTCTAGGGCTTCCATCAAAAACAGATCGCTCTACCCAGTTTCCTGTATCATCATCATCGTCATCACTGGAGCAACTCGTTGCTACTAATAATAGGCTTATACTACATAAGTAGGCTATTTTATGTTTTAATACCATTTTCTTCATAAACTAATGCTTTATAATTCGTTGATTTTTTAATTCGATTCAAATCTATACTGGTTATGAAGTCAAATAAAACAGAATAGATGAAGTCCTAGTTTTAACATATGAAACCCCAAAATTAATCTACGAACAGAACATCTTACTTCATAGAAACAATTCAAGGGTTCGTCTTAAAAATTACCGCTTTTATCTATTCTACTATAGCGCTTATCATGTGTCATCTACTTTTATCAAAAAATTAAATTATGATAAACAAATTGTGGGTCTTTAGCACAATAATACTGCTAGGTTTACTAGGCAGTTGTAGTGATGATACTAATGATTCTGATTTTTTAGCGGGAGATTTGTTTACAGATAGCAACATTAGAGTGGTACTTATTGATACCTTGACCGTCAATATATCTACAATAAAATTCGATAGTATTATTACCTCTGCTGCAGAGAGAATTTTAATTGGCCAATATACAGATCCTGTCTTCGGTAAAGTGAGGAGTGCTAATTATTCCGGATTTTTACCTAACTCCTATTATATTGATACAGAAGCAGAATACGATAGTATTGTTTTATTCGCCAAATACGACACCTACTATTATAACGATACAACGAAAACAAACACCATCAAAATAAAGCGCTTAAGTGATAATTTTGATCCTGACGAGAATAATGTTTTTTATAATAACAGTACCGTTGCTTACGATGACATAGATCTAGGAATTATAAGTTATATCCCTAGACCGCAATCATCAGACTCCTTAGAGATAAAATTAACGGATGATTTAGGTCTCGAATTTTTTAATCAATTTCAAAATAAAATTGTAACAGATAATGCCGAATTCACCAATGAATTTAAAGGCTTAGCATTATTGCCTGATACGGAAGATGATGGTTCTGTAATCGGATTTTCTAAAAGCTCAAGTGATTTTTATATGCGCCTTTATTATTCTACTGCAGGAGAAATAGAACGAACTCAAAGTTATACCGATATTATATTGAATACCTCTGATAGTCCTAATCCATTTTTTAATAACATAAGTGCTACCGATCCTATAAATTATTTACAAACACTTACAAATGGAGAAGTTAGTTTATCTAGTGATGACAGCGACGATGAAAGCTTTATTCAGTCAGGAACTGGTATTGCTACCAAAATTGAGCTGCCATATCTTAAAACGGTAAATAATGTTGGTGGGCAAGGAACATTATTAAAAGCTGTTTTAAAAATAAAACCTGTTGCAGGATCATACTCAGATTACTTGATGCTCAGAGAATATTTATCTGTCTATTTGGTCGATAAAAATAATGACATTACAAGTCAATTATACAACACAGATGCTTCGGTAGTTAGTGCGATATTAAATACATACAATCAAGAATATAACGATGTTTATTTTGAAATAGACTTAACCGCCTATATTGAAGGTATTCTATCTACTGATCTCAACTCTGAAGAATCTTTACTCCTGATTCCTGAAAATTATACGGCAACTGTAGACCGATTTATTTTAAATGGAACACTTAATTCTAGTACCAAAACAAAACTTGAACTTACATACGCAGTTTACGATGAAGAAAATTAAAATACCTTCCTTAACGAGTATACTAGTACTCATCGCATCAATTAATGCTGGATATTCACAAACAGAAGCTTTAACAAGTTCTCCCTATTCTTTATATGGTTTAGGCGTAATTAATCAAACAAGTATTGGTAAATCTAATGCGCTAGGGTATACTGGAATTGGATTAAAAACGGACTCAGAGATTAATAATTTGAATCCTGCTAACTATGGTTTAATTCCTCAAAATTCTTTTTTCTATGATATTGGTGTTACCGGTGAAGTAAATAACTATAGCAATAGAAGTTATAGTGAAAAAAAGAAAAATGTAAACTTTTCAAATATTGCTTTCGCTTTTAGAATTACAGAAGGACTAGGTGCGGGTATTTCTATGGTACCTTATAGTGATGTGGGATATTCGCTTGTAGGCATTCAATCTAATGTAGAAGGAAGTACAGAAACTTTTGAAAGTGCTGTTACCGGTTTAGGGGCATTAAGCGATTTAAAATTGAATATAGGATATTCGTTATTAGACAATTTAAGGTTTGGATTAAGTGCTTCATTCTTATTTGGTAATATTGAAGAAACAGAATCTTTTGTCATTAGCAATAGCGCTTTGAGCTTAACAGAAACTACTAATTATAGCGGTGCTCGTTTAGGATACGGAATGCAGTTTGATTTAAATGATAAATTTACCATAGGAAGTACCATGCAATTTCCTACCAGTTTAAAAGGAAGTATAGACCGTTCTATAACTAAAGTAATAGAAGGTTCTACCAGTGTAACTGTTGAATCAGATGAGCCAGATACCGCTGATAATTTTGACCTGCCCTTAGAAGTAGGTTTTGGCTTCAGTGCTAAACTATATAAGTCTTTTATGCTGAGTGCTGATTATAAAAAGAACTATTGGGATGCTACCAACCAAACAGATCTATCGGGGAGTTATGTAGATCAAGATATTCTAGGTGTTGGCCTAGAATATATAAAGAATAAGAGTAGTTTTAAATATAGTGATCGTATTAATTATAGACTTGGGTATAATTATGACACCGGTTACTTAGAAGTAAACAAGGAAAAAATAAATGGTTTTAATATTACTACAGGAATAGGTTTACCTGTGAGTAGAAGTTCTAACTCCATGATAAATCTATCTTATAGCTATGGATCCAAAGGAATTATAGAAAACGTGTTAATAAAAGAAAATTATCACCTATTTACTTTAAATATGAGTTTAGAAGATTTATGGTTCAGGCAACGAAAAATTAATTAAGAAGCTCTTGATTTATAAAGTGCATTTAGAATAAGTCCGCCTATAATCATTATAATCCCTAATAAACTCCACAAGGTGTAAATTTCATTAAACCAAAGTAAACCTACGGAAACTGTAAAAAGCACTTCTATATATTTTAGGGGTGCTACTTGGGTTGTGCTGCCAGATTGAAATGCTTTGGTCATATACAATTGTCCAAAATAACCAAATATCCCTAAACCTAATAAAAGAAGCCACTCTATACCTTTAGGGGTTACCCAATTAAAAATGGTGAGTACTCCTCCTATTATAGTTGCGATCATCATAAAATAGTTAACCACAACTACAGGATGATCTTGTTTTCCTATTTTAGTAATGGTTACATACACCAAGCCACTAAAAAAAGCGGCACCAATAATTAAAATTAAACCAAAAGGATCTAGACTACCATCAAAACCTTTCAATATCATTACTCCTCCAAAAGCTATCCCAAAAAATACCCATTGTATAAATTTCACTTTTTCTTTCAATAAAAATATAGCGAAGAAAGCAGCGAATATTGGTGCTATGTACCGCAGAGAAACAGCCGTTCCCATAGTTAAGTACTTCAATGACATAAAGTATAAGGTCATAGAAGTTACCCCCGCTAAACCTCTATAAATAAGCAATTTTCTTTTATTTCCTAAAACAGGAATTTTATGATACGTTAAGAATGAAAGCGTTAGAACTAAAGTTCCTAGTGATCTAAAAAAAACCAATTCATAGGCTGGTAAATGAACCAAATATTTTACGGTGGCATTCATAAAAGTGAAGGACAACGTACTGATGACCATATACCCTAAAGCTTGCTTAAAATTCATTTATTTTAATAGTTTACACTTTATTTAAAGCGTTAATAATCCTGTTTCTTTTAATGTTTGTAGCGGTTTTGAAAACCAAAATAATTCAAAATTCTCAAAGTGTATTTCAAAATCATTTTTTAAAGCCCCAAAAGAAATAAGTCTCTCCTCTTGAACCTGTAATTTTTCTAATTGCTGGTATAACCACTCCCCAGTTTCCTTTTCTAAGGAAATTGTAGTCACTTTTTTTCGGTCATGAAACGTCATCTTTAAGAGCTCCCATGATTGTCCTCTTTTTGTTTTGGTAGTTACTTCCAATTGCGGCAAACTCCCCAACCAAAGAATTTTAGCACTAGCCTTGGTACTTAAATCCACTTGCGTCTCTAAACAGTTTTCTATAAAATTTTTAGCAATTTGTGACTTCGGAATTTTAAAATCAAACCATTCTTGCAGCGCGGTTTCAAAACCGATACCATGCATATAATTAAATAGCGATTTTTTTAATCCGTAACTAAATTGAGTATGATCTATTCCTGTTGTATCCGTAAAATCAATATCATTATTCGCAAAAGTAATTTCTTTTATATCTGGAATAATACCATATTCTGATGGATTTATCCCCACAGGACTATGAGCTGTTAATGCAAATTGATGCCAAAAACCAGACTGCAGAACGCCTATTTCAAAAAGTTGACGTACCATTTCAAGACTATCTACGGTCTCCTGTACCGTTTGTGTTGGATATCCGTACATTAAATACGAATGCACCATAATATTAGCCTCGGTAAAATTTCGGGTTACTTGTGCTACTTGAGCTACTGTTACTCCTTTGTCTATCAATTTTAACAAGCGGTCAGAAGCTACTTCTAATCCGCCAGAAACGGCAATACAGCCAGATGCTTTTAATAATTTACATAAATCTGTCGTGAAGTTTTTCTCAAAACGAATGTTTGTCCACCAAGTAACAATCAAATTCCGTTTTAGTATTTCTATAGCCAAAGCTTTCATCAAGGATGGTGGCGCCGCTTCATCTACAAAATGAAATCCGTTTTCTCCGGTTTGGGTAATTAGGGTTTCCATGCGGTCTACTAAAAGTTTAGCCGCAACAGGCTCATATATTTTTATGTAATCTAATGATATATCACAAAACGTACATTTTCCCCAATAGCAACCATGCGCCATAGTTAATTTATTCCATCTACCATCACTCCATAAACTATGCATGGGATTGGCTATTTCAATTACTGATATATATTGGTCTAAAAGTAAATCTGTATAATCAGGAGTTCCTACATCGCTTTGCTTATAATCGGCTTGCTTTGCTGTATTTAAGTATGTAACCTCTCCGTTTTCTAGTAAAAAAGTCCTTTTATATTCATGGTCTGATGCGGTTTCATTTGTAACTGCCTTTACTACCAATTCTATCGGGAGTTCTCCATCATCAAGCGTGATATAATCAAAAAACTCAAAAACGCGTTTATCAGCAAGCGATCGCAATTCTGTATTTGCAAAACCACCACCCATTCCAATTTTTATGGCTGGATAATGTTTTTTAATGTATTGTGCACATCTAAATCCACTATATAAATTACCAGGAAAAGGAATAGAAAAACAAACAAGCTTAGGTTGTATCGTTTTAATGTGATTCTCGATAATCGCTATTGTTAATTGATCTATATAGGTAAGTTCTTCTTGCAACTTTTCATACAATTCATCAAAAGAATTAGCACTACGCCCTAAACGTTCTGCATACCGACTAAAGCCAAAATTAGCATCGATACATTCTACAATAAAATCTGATAAATCTTCTAAATACAAGGTCGCTAAATGCTTTGCTTTATCCTGTAACCCCATTTCACCAAATGCCCAATCTAACTCATCTAACTCCTGAAAACGTGATGCTTCTGGTAAGAAACCATCCGTACAAATTTGTCTTGCAAAGGTTGGATTTTTATCTTGCAGAAAAGCAATAATGGGATTTATTGTATTTAAATAAACTTGTTTTAAGGCATAAATACGTTGACAGTTCTCTGAGGTAATCGTATTATTTTCATACGCATATTGAAATATTTTCTCAAACTGATTTTTTGAAAATAAGTCTAGAATTACTTCAATCCCTAAATCGATTTGAAAAGAAGAAATGTTTTTTGTATTCAGAAATCCTTTTAAATAAGCCGTTGCTGGATAAGGCGTATTTAATTGTGTAAACGGAGGTGTTATAAGTAAAATGTCTTTCAAAATGCATTAAAAAATAAGCTGCAAAGGTACGCCAATAGTTTAGGTCAAGCTCATTTCTTTCTTTAGAATTTCTGCTACAGTACTTTGGTAAGCCCTTGGATTATTTGCTTTTTTTATCGCTTTAAATGTTTTCTGCGGATTTGAAAATGAGTTTGCGAAAAATTCCCAAAACCCCTGCATTTTCATTTTAATAGGAGTCGGTCCAGATAAAAAAGCATCATAGTCTTGATAAATGGTATCATGAAATTCACTAAAAATAGCCCATCTATTCTCAGGGTATTCAAAAGTATTTGCTTTAATCATACTTGGTAAAAAGGGATCTGCAATTAGACCTCGACCAATCATCCAATGATCTATGCTTGGGAAACGTTCTTGCATTTTTTTAAAGGCATCAACCGTAGTTATATCCCCATTGTAGTATAATTTATGACTGGTACTTTCCACACAACGTTGAAAAGCATCTAAATCTACTCCACCCTTATACAACTGTTTACCTATGCGTGCATGTATCGCAATATTCTTAATTGGATATTTTTCTAATACAGGAAACGTATCTAATATTTCTGAACTATCCTCATAACCCATGCGCATTTTCATAGAAACGGTAACATTTGTTTCAGCATGCACACGATCTAAGATATGATCTATTTTATCAGCTTCTTTTACCAATCCAGAACCCATTCCACGTTTTGTGACCATAGGATAAGGACAACCCAAATTCCAATTTAACTCCGTGTAGCCTAAGTCTTGAATGTATTTGACCACAAACAAAAATTCATCTGCGTCATTGGTCATCACCTGCGGAATAAGATTTAGAGCTGCGTTGTTTTCTAATTGCAAATCGCGTTGATAGGACGATTTTATAACTAATTTACCATCTAAACGAATGTAAGGTGCATAAAATGTATCAATACCTCCAAAAAAATGGTGGAATGCATTTCTAAACCGAAAATCGGTAAAGCCCTGTAATGGAGAAGATAGTAAGGTAAAACTCATTAAAAATAGATTGGCGGCAAAGATACATCCTTGTCCCTTACCTTTAGTAAAATAGCTAACTTTATTAAACAAAAAATCCCCGGCGTTTAACCGAGAATTTTACTATACTTCTATAATTATTTCTTCTTTTTCTTTTTTGAATACATAGGTATAAAACCACATAATAGTAAAGGTGGGTATAAAGTCTGTTCCAGGGATTAGTTCTTCTACAAAAGTGACCATTGCTGCTGCTTGCCCTATCTTACCTTTATATAAACGAGTCATTAACCAAGCAGAAATTGGAGCCCAGATAATATCTGAAAACTCTCCTATTCCCGGTATTACAAATGAAACTAGTCCTAAAGCATCAAAAAGAAGGCTTAAAAACAAATTTCTAAATTTTTTATCTTTTAAATCTGACATATTTAAATTTACTATTTTAATTAATTATAATCAAAATAGATGCCAAAAAAATATAAATTTAAATTAGGAAAGCTTAGAACTAATCAATTTTAAAAATTCATTTCTTGTTTCTTGCTTTTCAAATTGGCCTCTAAATCCAGAAGTTGTTGTAACAGAATTTTGCTTTTGAACACCACGCATCATCATACACATATGTGAAGCTTCTATAACTACAGCAACACCTTTTGGTTTTAAAGTATCATTTAAACACTCTAAAATATCATGAGTTAAACGCTCTTGCACCTGTAAACGTCTTGAAAAAACATCTACAACACGAGGAATTTTACTTAAACCTACAATGTGTCCGTTAGGAATATAAGCAATATGCGCTTTCCCAAAAAATGGTAACATATGATGCTCGCAAAGTGAATATAACTCTATGTCTTTTATAATAACCATATCGTCATAATCTTCTTTGAACATTGCTCCTTTTAAAATAGCTACAGGATCTTGTTGGTATCCTTGTGTTAAATAAAGCATTGCTTTAGCAGCGCGTTCAGGAGTTTTCACTAAACCTTCTCTGGTAATATCTTCACCAACTCCTTCAATGATTGTTTTGTAATTACTGCGAACATCATCAGTAATTTCAATATTATATTCCTCAAACTTTTTATATGGTGCCATTAAATTTCTTTTTAAAGCTATTTTGTTTACTATTTAATAAAAATACTTAAACAAAGTTAATCAATATGTAGTTTCAAAAAATAAAAAAATAAATTTATTTTAATGTCAAAGGTAATATACTCCCCTTTAATATGATGATTGTAATTTCTTATACCACAATAGGCCTATAGCGTATGCAATGAAAAATAGCAACAATTAAAGTTTAAGTTAAAGTGGTTTTGCCATGTCTTGGCTAATGTTTACTTTCATACTTTAATTAGAATTAAATATGATAAAAGCGCAAAATATCCAGAAATATTATGGAGACCTACAAGTCTTAAAAGGTGTAGATATTCATATTACTAAAGGAGAAATTGTATCTATTGTTGGACCGTCTGGGGCAGGAAAAACAACACTTTTACAAATTTTAGGCACCTTAGATATACAGTCTAATAAATATGACAGTCAGCTTTTAATAAAAGATAGAGATATAACGGCTTTATCAGAAAAGGAATTGGCCAAATTTAGAAATGAAAATATAGGGTTCATTTTTCAATTCCACCAATTATTGCCAGAATTTACTGCATTAGAAAATGTCTGTATTCCTGCTTTTATCAAAAACACGACAAAGAATGCTGCTGAAAAAAGAGCCAAAGAATTGCTAGACTTTTTAGGCCTATCGCATCGGTACCATCACAAACCGAATGAACTATCTGGTGGAGAACAACAACGCGTTGCTGTAGCACGTGCTTTAGTAAATAGCCCAAGTGTTATTTTTGCTGATGAACCTAGTGGAAATCTAGATACAGAAAGCGCCGATAATCTTCATAAATTATTTTTTAAATTAAGGGATGAATTTGGACAAACCTTTGTTATAGTTACCCATAATGAAGAATTGGCTGAGATGGCCGATAGAAAACTCACCATGGTAGACGGAAAAATGTTACCATCAGAATGATTTATGAAATTTGGGACTACTTTAAAAATCCTAAAAATGAACCCTACCCTAGTTTGCAAAACCTAGAAAAATGGTCGCTTCTAAAAAAGATATTAATTTTAAATATTGTTTTTAGTTTTATTCTCGGGATTGTAATGGGAATAATCACGACAGTTGCCGGAGCAGATTTAGGAGCACATGGCGTAGGTGAGATGTTTAAAAAGTATCCTGTTTACATTATCTTTTTTTTAGCAGTCATTCTAGCTCCTATTCTAGAAGAGTTGATTTTTAGAGGAACCCTAACGTTTTTTAAGAACCCAAAATCTTTTAAATACGCCTATTACGTATCTGTTTTTCTTTTTGGAGCCGTACACTTGAGCAATTTTGAATCTTACGCAGATCATCTTTGGTTGGCACCTATATTAGTACTTCCTCAAATTTCTGCAGGAATATTTTTAGGGTTTACTCGCGTAAAATTAGGCCTTGTTTGGTCTATGTTATTGCATGGGTTACATAATGGAATTCTACTTACCCCAATGTTATTCTTTAAATTTGCAGGAGAAACTATTCCTTAATGAAGAAAGCAGACCTTAAAATATTTCTAGACGAAAAAGTAATTGAATATAACAAGCCTACTTTTTTAGATACAGATCCTATTCAGATTCCACATACATTTTCACAAAAAGAAGATATTGAAATTAGTGCTTTTCTAACCGCTACCATCGCATGGGGAAATAGAAAAAGTATTATTACCAATGCAAAAAAAATGATGGCTTTATTGGATAATTCTCCTCATGATTTTATTTTAAATCATCAAGAGGAGGATCTCGCAAGGTTTGATGAATTTGTGCACCGTACCTTTAATGGAGAAGATCTTAAATTTTTTATCACAAGCTTACAGAATATTTACTTACATCATGGTGGATTAGAAGCTGTTTTTAAAGCCCATATTTCAGACAAATCATTACAGCCTGCCATATCTGGATTTAAAAAAGTATTTTTTGAAATTCCGCATCCCAGTAGAACCACTAAACATGTTTCGGACCCTATGAAAGGTTCTGCCGCTAAACGCATTAACATGTTTTTACGTTGGAT